>CAZVJX010000018.1:0-10843 GCA_964627575.1 uncultured Candidatus Saccharibacteria bacterium | reverse complement strand
TCCTGTTTTTCCGTTCTCTGTCGCTGCTTTAAACTTGTTTCCTCTCTCGTATATCTCGCTCGTCTTCGCAGGTGAGCAGCGCGCGCAGTCCCTCAATATGACGCTTCGTGGTAAGGAGTACATCCCGAATGTGCTCTCGTACGAAACGGGCAGGAAATCCGGCGAGATCATCATCTGCCCTCGGGTCGCCCGCCGGCAGGCACCCTCGTACGACCTCTCCTACCGCGCGATGGTCGGTTTCCTTTTTATCCACGGTTTGCTGCATTTGAAGGGCTTGCGGCACGGGGCTACAATGGATAGGCAAGAACGCGAGGTCCTCTCGCAATTTATTGGTGTAACCGTTTCTGATGGCACGACGCACCGCAACCGGAATCGACATAGGGACGCATCACACGAAGATCGTCGTGGTCGAGGAGGTTAGCGACCAGAACGGTACTAACATCCATATCATCGGTACCGGTCTCGCGCAGACCGCTGGCATGCACCACGGCTACGTAGTGGACCCGGAGGATGTCGCGGCGAGCGTACGCGCCGCCAAGCACCAGGCCGAATCGGTCGCGCACATCCCTATTAAGAAAGGCTTCCTCGCTATCGGCGGCGTCTCGCTCGACGAGGTGCGCGCCTCCGGCACCGCCATCATCTCGCGCGCCGACCAGGAGATCACCGAGATGGATCTCGATAAGACTCTCGACGCTGCGCGCGAGGCCGCCGCGCCGAACTTCATAAATCGCCGCGTCCTCCATGAGATTCCGCTCGAGTACCGCGTAGACGGCGCGAAGTCCCTCGGCGCGCCCTACGGTCTCAAGGGAACCCGCCTCGAAGCCGACTATCTCTTCATCACCTGTCTCGAGCAGCATGAGGCCGGGCTCACGCACGCGACGGAGGCGGCGGATATCGAGGTCATTGACCGCATGGCCTCCCCGCTCGCCGGCTCCTACGTCACCCTCGCGAAGGATCAAAAGATGAAGGGCTGCGTGCTCGCCAATATCGGCAGTGAGACGGTCTCCATCGTGGTCTACGACGAGGGCGTGCCCATCTCCGTGAAAGTCTTCCCGGTCGGCTCCGCCAACATCACCGACGACCTCGCGCTCGGCTTCAAGGTATCGCTCGAGGATGCGGAGCGTCTCAAGATGGGACGTCTCGGCGGCTCCATGTATCCCCGCAAGAAAGTGGAGGAAGTCATCGCAGCGCGTTTCCGCCACATGTTTGAGCTCATTGATAAGCATCTCAAAGCCATCGGTCGGAAGGGCGCGCTGCCGGCAGGCATCATCATCTCGGGCGGCGGCTCCGGCCAGGGCTCGATCGCCGACATCGCGAAAGGCTCGCTCGCCCTCCCCTCCCGCATTGCCGACATGAAAGTGACGAGCGACAGCAAGGTGCGCGACGCGACCTGGGCGGTCGCCTATGGGCTCGCACTCTGGGGACTCACGGGCGACACCGAAACCCCCAAGAAGCAGCGCTTCTCCGGCGTCGGCGAATCGTTCCAGCGTTTTCTCAAGCAATTCCTCCCCTAAGCAGACCCGGAAAAACCGGGTTCTGTCAATATTTGCGTAATTCTACGTGCTGGTATCATGAAGCAACCCTATATTTGGCGGCTAATAGTAACTTATGTCTCAGCGCGTAGAACCTGAAATCGAGACGTTCGCACGGATCCGTGTCGTGGGCTGCGGCGGCTCGGGCGGAAACGCCGTGAATCACATGGTGAATTCCAAGGTGAAGGGCGTGGAGTTCATCGCCGTGAATACCGATGCCCAGGATCTTCATCGCAGCCTCGCCAAGCGGAAGATCCACATCGGCAAGAACCTCACCCGGGGTCTTGGTGCCGGCATGAACCCGGAACTCGGCAAGCGCGCAGCCGAAGAGACTCGCCAGGAAATCCAGGAGGCCCTCCAGGGCTCCGACATGGTGTTCATCACCTGCGGTATGGGCGGCGGCACCGGCACGGGCGCCGCGCCGGTCGTTGCACGGATCGCGAAGGAGAACGGCGCGCTCACCATCGCGGTCGTGACCCGTCCGTTCTCATTCGAGGGCGCGCAGCGCAAGGACATCGCGGAGCACGGCCTCGCCGAGCTCAAGAGAGAGGTGGATGCCTACATCGTCATCCCGAACGACAAGCTCCTCGCCATCGTCGAGTCGCAGACCACCGCCAAGTCCGCGTTCGCCATGGCCGATGAGATCCTCCGCCAGGCCGTCGAGGGCGTTTCCGACATCATCACGACGCCGGGCGAGATCAATACCGACTTCAACGACATCAAGACCATCATGGAGGCCGCCGGCCCGGCGCTCATGGGCATCGGCGTCGCCGATGGCGACCGCCGCGCTCAGGACGCCGCTGCACAGGCCGTCAATTCCCCGCTCCTCGATGTCTCCATCGCAGGCGCGAAGGGTGTTCTCTTCGTGGTCGCCGGCAACGACGATCTCGGCATCCTCGAGGTCCAGGAAGCGGCGAAGGTCATCAGCGACTCCGTGGACAAGTCTGCCCGCGTCATCTTCGGTATCATGCGCGACGAGAAGCTCAAGAAGGGCCAGATCCGCATCATCGTCATCGCGACCGGCTTCCCCGAGTCCGAGGCCATGGATGTCAGCGCCATCGGCATGGGCGCGACCCCGGAGCGCTCGCTCTTCGCCATACCGCCCAGGGAGCAGGAGGAGTCCCGCGGCAAGATTTTTAACGATGTGATGCGCCGCGCGATGCCGGCCTCGGCACCTGCCGAGGAGGCCGCTCCGACTACCGAGGAGACGCCGAAGGAAGAGCCGCGCCGCGAGCGTCCCGAGCCCATCGTGACCGCGCAGCCAAAGCCGCGCGATGAGGCTCTCAAGACCGTCACCCCGCCGTCCGCGAACAAGGAGGCGGAAGAGGAAGACGAGGCCTGGGGAGCGATTCCGAGCTTCCTCCGCCGCCATAAAAAGTAGACTCCGTTCGCCTACAAAATCCCCGGCAGATCGTCGGGGATTTTGTTATACTGCGCACACTATGCATGACCTCATCATTATCGGCGGCGGACCTGCGGGCGTCGCGGCGGGCGTCTACGCGGCCCGAAAGCGCGTGAAGTCCGTCCTCATCGCCGAGGAGATCGGCGGTCAATCCACCGTCTCCGAGGGCGTCGAGAATTGGATCGGCACCGTGAAGATCGCGGGCGCCGATATCGCGAAAGCCTTCCGCACGCACCTGGACGCCTACAAGGGCGAGGTCGTGGACGTCATCGAGGGCGACCGCGTAGAGAAGCTCGAGAGGGCGGAAAGCAGCTTTACCGTGACGACCCGCGACGGAAAAGCCTTCACTGCGCGCGCGGTGCTCATCGCCTCCGGCGCAGCACGCAAGAAGCTCCAGGCTCCGGGCGCCGATACCTTCGAGAACAAAGGCGTGACCTACTGCGCCTCCTGCGACGGCCCCCTCTTCGCTGATCAGGACGTTGCGGTCGTGGGCGGCGGCAACGCCGGCCTCGAGACTGCGGCGCAGCTCCTGGCCTACTGCAAATCGGTCACCCTCATCCATCGCCACGATACGCTCAAGGGCGACGCCATCACGGTCGAGAAGCTCCTCCAGAATCCGAAGCTCACCGTCCTCTACAAGACCGAACCAACCGAAGTCCTCGGCGAGAAATTTGTCTCCGGTCTCACGGTCCGGCATCGCGACTCCGGCGAGGAGAAGACACTTCCCGTCACCGGCGTCTTCGTCGAGATCGGCGTGATCCCGAACACCTCCTTCGCGGGCGGCCTCGTCGAGCTCGATGAGGTGAAGCGCATCAAAGCGGACGCCCGCAATCAGCGCACGGGCACGGAAGGCATTTGGGCCGCCGGCGACTGCACCGACGAGCTCTATCACCAGAACAACATCGCCGCGGGCGATGCGGTGAAGGCACTGGAAGATATCTACCAGTGGCTGATGGCTCACTAAGCGCCGATTGCCAAAGCAAAAGAAGAAGCCCCGCGTACGCGGGGCTTCTTCTTGTAAGATGTCGAGCGAGCGCTTACGCAGCCTCCTCGCCAGTCTCCTCAGCAGGCATGTCAGAGGCCGTAGTGGTCTCCTCGGTAGCCTCATCGGCCATCGTATCCTCGGAGGTGGTCTCCTCAGACATGACCTGATCGTTCTTCATCTCATCCATAGTGGTGATTTGTGAGGACGGCTCAAAAAAGAAAAGCCGTCCAGGATTAGGTGGCTGGCAAATACGACCTATATCTAGATTGTACGGCGCCGTTTCTAGAAAAGCAATGAAGCGTTCAGCCCTATCCGCGCTCCACCATATCCCATATACGGGCCGCGACGTTGCGCGGTTCGCCCTCAAACGGGAGGTGATGGTTATCGAAGAACGGCATTGAATTGCACTCGATCACGCCGCAGCGCTCCTGCTCCTTCCAAGAGCGGGTGATGTCGCCAATGATGAAGTCTATGCCGACGATGGGTGCCTTGAGCACCCGCGCCACTTCCTCAAAGAGCGCGACATTGTCCGGATGCACGTCGTCGGACACGTCCGCGGTCGTGCCGCCGACGCTCCAGTTGATCTTCTGATGGAGCGTAACGCGCTGACCCTTGTCTGGAATGCTCGAGATCGTCATCTTCTGCCAGGCGAGCTCCTTCTCGGCCGCCTCGTCGAGCTTCATCGTATGGAAATAGGGTCCCTGGCGCTTCGGGTGGGTGTTCGCAGCCGCCACGAGTTCGGTGATCGTATGCACGCCATCGCCAATGACGTGCGGCTGGTCGCGCCGCAGCGTCGCCGCAAGCACGCCGTCCACCACGGTGGCGCGATAGACCGGGCCCACGAGCTCTTCCTCAATGACGGCCGCCGGGCAGATCTGCGTCGCGATGCGGAAGGCGCGCTTCAGCTCCTCTTCGGTATCTATATGGAGCAGCGTGTGGCGCGAACCCGAACCCGAGTACGGCTTCACGATGACCGGTGGGACGAGCTTCCGGAACTCCTTCTTTGCCTCCCGCCACGATCGCGCCGACCCGCCATGCGCCACCGGCAGCCCGAGCTTCGAAAAGCGCACTTTCAGCTCAGCCTTGTTGTCGAGCCAGGGCGCGCGATTGATGGCGCGAGGCGGGAGCGGAATACCCTCGTAGGCGATGCGGTGTCCATTCGGGAATTCCGCGACGAAGAGATTGCGCGGGAGGTCAAAGAGACGCACCTCATTGACCCTGATGCCGCGCGTCTCCGCCTCCTGCCAGAGCATGAGCGCGAGGAGCTGCGTACCGTCGTCCGGTGCCGTCACGCGCCGCGCGAGCCCGAGCGCGATAGCGCCGTCGGCGAGGAGCGGCGCTATCGCGCTCTCGAGCGCATGCGCGAGCTTTCCCACCCAGCGACCCACGAAGCCAGGATCGAAAAGGTCCCGCATGGTGTCATCCATGAGGATGGTGTAGTAGGTCATCCGGTGGAAGACCGGATCGCTGCCGCACTCTTCGCATGCGAGCGCCTGGGGGACCTGCATACTAGCCGTGCCAGAGGGAGGCAGCGAGGTCTACTTTCTCGCCCGTGAAGCGCACCCCTTCGGTCGCGAGCTTGCGCTTCTTGGTCGGGATGCCGTTACCGAACGCGTAGCCGGTGAGCGAACCGTCGCTCGCGACGACGCGATGGCACGGGACAGCTTTCGTATCGGTATTGGTGCGCATTGCGTTTCCGACCGCGCGACTCGCCTTTGGGTTCCCGGCGAGTGCCGCAAGCCGGCCGTAGGTAAGCACCTTCCCTTTCGGGATGCGCGCCGCGATCGCATAGACCCGGTCCGTGAAGCTCATGTTCATAAGGCCATTGTACCTAATCATCGCGCTTTCCATAACCGAGAACAGGCACGCCCCGCCGTCTAAAGACGGCGGGGCGTGCCTGTTCTCGGCCCTAATGAGCGGCCGCGATCGCGGCGCCGAGGTAGTACGGCCAGATGATGATGGCCAGCACTCCCTGCCAAAAGAGGAGATGGAGAAACCCGATCGTGAACATCCAGCCCGCGATCCAGAGGCCGCCCGGGAACATGTGGTTTTCGATGCGTATGCGTTCCATAGGGACAGTATAGCGCGAGTCGCTATGCAGACGACGCGAGAGGCGTATCGGGAAGCACGACCGTGAAGGTGGTGCCCTTCCCTACCGTCGAGACGTAGGAGATCGAACCGCCGAGCTGGGCGGCTGCTTTCTGGGCGATGTAGAGGCCGAGACCGGTTCCATTCGGACGCATGCGCATCGCATTGTCGGCGCGCTGGAATTTGGTGAAAACACGGTCCGCGTATTCAGGCGGTATGCCGATGCCCGTGTCCGCGCAGGTGAGGGTGACCTTCCCGTCCGCCTGCGCAAGCGTGAGGACGACCGCGCCCCGGTCAGGCGTATACGCGATCGCATTCGAGAGGAGGGATTCGATGATGATCGTCAGCATCGTCGGGTCGCTCACGAGCGGCATCGTCTCCGGTGCGACCAGACTGACCGAGAGCAGGCGCTGATCCGCGAGCGGCGCATACCGCGCGATGGCAGTCTTCATGAACTGCACCAGGTCGACGGGAGCGGCAAGGACGCTTCCCTGCGCATTGTCGAAGCGATGGGTATTGAGGAGCGTTTCCACCAGCTCGGTAAGATGAAGCGCCGTCAGCTTGAGCTCGGGCAGGAGCACCACCGTCTCGGCACGCGGGTCCGAGCTCCGTTCGATGGTCTGGATGGTCCAGAGAAGTTGCGTGACCGGGGTGCGCAGGTGGTGCGATGCGATTGAGATGAACTCGCTCTTTTCCTCGTCGAGCTGCTGGACCTGCGCCACGTAGCGCGAGAGCGCGTCCGACAGCTCCTCCGTTTCGTCGCCGGTGGCAAGCCGCGGAATGGAAACCCGCGGATCTTCGTTCAAGCGATGAACAGCGCGCGTCAGCTCCAATATGGAGCGGGTGAGCGTCCGCGCGGAATAGCGCGCGATTGCGACGCCGGCGAGGAACACCAGGAACGCGCTTCCGAAGGTCCAGCCGACCTCGCGGACGAGCGGCCCGTAGTACGCGAGCATGGGGATGATGACGACGGACCTGGTGCCGTCCGGCGCCGTAAAGAAGCCGATGAGCTTCACCTGATCCTGGAAGTCATCGAGGATGCCCTGGCGGTGGGTCGTTACGTAGGCGACATCCTCGGCCGATATCCGCAGGGCCTCGAGCGTCGTCCTATCAGCCCCGTTCACCTGGGCCGCATACGCCATAACGCTCGGGCTCCAGGCGCCGCGAGCGATATCGCTCGCGAGCGTAGTCGCAAGCTCGTCGCGCACGATGCCCTGATAGGACTTGATGACGAGCATCTGGTAGAGGAGGAATGAGCCTGCAACGATGAACACCGCCACGATGACGAAACGGCGCGCGATGCTCGCGCGGGCATCCGTTCCCAGCTTCCCTTTCAGTTTCAGCTCGGATCGGAGCGGCTCGAAGAGTCGGTACGTGCTTACGTAATAGATGACCGCCAGGAAGGTGGCGGCAGTGAAGCCGATGCCGTAGTTCTTGATGGCCTCGATGAAGGAGAATCCTGCGAGCAGATGCACCATGAACGCACCGAGCGCGAACCCCGCCGCCGAGAGGCCGATAATGACGGCGGCGGCGCGGAAAGGAAAGCGCACCACGCGCTCGTAGAGGCGCTTCGCTTCCGTAGGCGAGACCTTTCGGCTGCCGCGCAGATACCGGTCGAGCGGAGCGATGAGCCGGTCGCCGATAATGACGAAGACGAGGCCGAATCCGATCACCTCCCATACGAAAAGGAACCAGGCCCATTTCACCTGGAGCGCGCTTAAATTGAGCACGAGGAGGAAGTACACCGGCGCGAAGGCCCAGAACCAGAAGACGAACCAGCCCCAGTACACGAGGAAGAGCCGGAACCGGAGCGAGTGCCGCGGCCAGTGCCGCGCCAGGAGCGCGACGATCGCGAGATTCGCGGCGGCGCCGACGATGAGCAGCCCGAGGAAGAGCGGCTTGTCGAGCGGAGCGATGCCGCGGAGCGCCGCGGCGGTATACACCGCCGACACCGCCAGCAGCGTGAGGTTAAGGGCGGCGAGGAGAAGCGTTAGAAGGCGCGACGAAGGGTGCATGGGATTTTACCCATTGTGTCATGGAAGGTGAGGGAATCATCCGCGTTATGCAGAGGGAAAGGTGAGCGGAGAGGGAGAGAACGCGAGTACGCTTTCGGTCAAGCGCTCGTTCGTCGCCGTCGCTCCTCGCTCCGCCTGACCACGCTCGCGTTCGAATCTCGCCCTCTCACGCAAAACATAGTCGCCGAATGCTTTCGCATCCGGCTCCTTGTTTCTGCGGAGAGGGAGAGATTCGAACTCTCGGTACCGTTTCCAGTACGCCGCATTTCGAGTGCGGTGCCTTCGACCACTCAGCCACCTCTCCAGGTGCTTCGCACTATTGCGGTGGCTGAGCAGTCGAACGAGTTCGTCCTCCTCCCTGGCGGTCGGATGAACCATGCCCCGCACGGTCCATCCACTCAGCCACCTCTCCAGGTGCTTCGCTCTTGAAGAAGTGGCTTCGCGCCCTGCTCTCCATAGCGTAGCCGGTATCCTAGCACTTTTTGCCCCGCCTGGGAACGGGAGCCGATTCACTCGGCGTTAAGCGCATCCCTTCTAAAGTACAGCGTACCGGTAAGCATTATCAGCCAATTATCAACCTAACCATTGCATGACATGAAGAGACCTATGGCATCTTTGCTCTCCGGAGCAAGCACGCTCGCGATAGCAGGAATGCTGGCCCTCGGCGGGGCGCCCGCGGCGCTTGCGGCAGCGACGACGACCAGCGCCACTTCGACGCCTCCAGCCTACTGCAACACTTCGACCTCGACTGAAGGCTACTTCGTGACCACCGACACGATGCAGTACATGCCGGGGCAGATCGTGAATTTCTGCCTGACCGACAATACCCGCACGCCGCTCTTCCTCGTGGGTTCCCATCCGTGGCGGATAACCGACGCGACCGGCACCGTGCTGTTCACGCCGGCCAGCACCTCGCCGGTGGCCGGCCAGCCCGGTGCGAGCTGGTTCACCGACTTCTGGAATATGATGTTGAGCAGCACGACGGCGACCACAACCGCCTCAAGCACGATGGCATCGAGCACTACCCTGTCGCCGGGAACGTATCGAGTCGTCTTCCCGGGCTTCCCCGGTTCGCCGTTCGCGAGCTTCTCCGTGATGAGCACAACCAGCACCGGAACGACGAGCACCTCTACCGCGACCAGCACGGGTAGCATGGGCACGACGACCGCCACCAGCACCGGTAGCATGGGCACGACGACCGGCAGCACTAGCACGACCACGTCAACAAGTACCGCCTCATCCACCACCGGTACCGGAACGACGACTCCTGGCCTCGGCGATCTTATCGTTCGGCTTGAAGGCCTTCAGATAAGCTTCCCGAACTTCATCGGGCAGATCCAGGACTTCATCAATCAGCTGACCAATATGGGTACGCCCCCGGGCGGTAACGGCGGAAATATGGCGAGCGGCACCATTGACCAGAACGGCCAGACCTACACCGCAGGCGGAAGCATCGACTTCGGCGGCCGCCACTTCAACCACGAGGAGAAGGTGACGGTGACCCTGAACGGGCAGACCGTAGCGACCGCGCATGCTGACGGCGGAGGCAACTTCTCGACGGGCCGCGTCTCCCTCCCCTCGACCCCGGGCACCTACACCTACTCCTTCATGGGCGCGAGCGGCGACAACGCCACGGCGACCATAATCCTGAAGTAGGACACCCAAGGAGAATCGACATGATGAGCGCCGGCCCCGCCGGCGTTCTTCGTTATCCCCTTTCTTTTGACCGAAGCGCCGCGGTACGATATTATTTAGTTACCCTAATTATTAGGAACATGCCTACGCTCGCTGAACTCATGTTCGCGCTACGCCGCAAGCTCTCGGAGCGCTCTGCGGAGGCCCGGCTGCGCGATCAGCTGTCGGTCTCCCAGCTCGAGGTGCTGTGGTTCGTCGCGATGTCCGGTCGCGTATCCATGGAGGCGGTCGCGTCGCACCTGGGCGTGAAGCCGCCGTCGGCGACCGCACTCATCGATGCGCTGGTACAGAAGGGTTTCATCGCTCGTGCGCGCGACCCTAAGGACCGGCGCGTGGTGCAGGTCTCGCTTACGCCGTCGGCGAAGCGGCAGCTCGCGACTATCAAGAAGCGCAAAGAGCAGGCATTCGAATCCCTGCTCGGAAACCTCTCCGCGACCGACCGCAAGGAGCTTACCCGCCTACTCATCCTGCTTACGAAAGATTAATCCTTTGTATGAAACGAACCCTGCTTTCCATTCTCAACAATCCGCGCCTGGTGGCGCTCGTCTCCTTCATTCTCGCGATCGCCATCGGCGCCTTCGTCGTCCTCGGCGATACCACGTCGGTGAAAGCCGAATACGTGAAGGCGGCTCCCGGCAGCATTTCGCTTACCGGCCAGGCGGCTCCCGGCACTACCGGCTCGAACCTCACCCTCGCCTTCAGTACGAGCGGTCAGATCACGGCAGTGAATGTGAACGCGGGCGACGCCGTCCATGCGGGCGATATACTCGCGACCCTGGATCCCCAGAACACCGCCGGCGGTCTTACCCAAGCGCAGGCTGCCTACGACGCGGCGAACGCTGCCTACCAGAAAGTAGTGAACGGCGCTTCGGGCCCCGCCATTGATGCTGCGAAGACGACGCTCAATTCGGCCACCGTGACGCGCGACCAGACCGTGAAGCAGCAGCAGGCGCTCGTAGACAGCGCGCGTGCTGCACTCCTGAACGTCACGCCGCAGGCGTACCCGCAGAATGCCTCGAGCAACAACGACGAGACCGCACCGACTATTTCGGGAAGCTACACGCTCGGCACCGAGGGCGATATACGGATCGAGCTCTACCCTTCCTCTTCGCAGTCGGGCTACTCA
>CAZVJX010000017.1:0-11093 GCA_964627575.1 uncultured Candidatus Saccharibacteria bacterium | reverse complement strand
GAGGTGATGCGTTCCTGGAGCTTGCCCATTTCCTCGGCGAGCGTCGGCTGGTAGCCCACGGCCGACGGAATGCGGCCGAGAAGCGAGGACACCTCGGAACCTGCCTGGATGAAGCGGAAGACGTTGTCCATGAAGAAGAGGACGTCCTTCCCGCCCTCATCGCGGAAGTACTCCGCCTGGGTGAGGCCGGTGAGCGCGATGCGCGCACGGGCACCCGGCACCTCGTTCATCTGGCCGAATACGAGTGCGGTCTTATCGAGCACTCCTGACTCCTCCATTTCATGGTAGAGGTCGTTGCCTTCGCGCACGCGCTCACCCACGCCCGCGAATACGGAGTAGCCGCCGTGGTTACTTGCCACGTTATGGATGAGCTCCTGGATGATGACGGTCTTGCCCACGCCCGCGCCCCCGAAGAGGCCGACCTTGCCGCCCTTGATGAACGGGACCATGAGATCGACGGCCTTGATGCCCGTCTCGAAGACCTCGGCCTTCGTCGTCTGCTCCTCGAAGGACGGCGGATCGCGATGGATCGGGAGGCGCGGCTCCCCGGAAGGAATCTTCTCCTTGCCGTCGAGAGTCTCGCCGAGCACATTGAAGAGGCGGCCGAGCGCAGCAGTACCCACCGGAACCGAGATCGGAGCGCCCGTGGCAGTCGCCTCCTCGCCGCGCGAGAGACCGGCCGTCTCCGTCATGGAGATGGTGCGCACGCGATCGAGACCGAGGTGCGCCGCGACTTCGAGCGTGATCGGGCCGTGGAGGTCGTTCCCCGCGATGGTGAGCGCCTCCAGGATAGCCGGCCGGTCTTTTTCGAAATGCACGTCCACGACCGGCCCGATGACTTCTACGATGGTTCCTTTGTTCATGATCCTAGGGTTAATTTTGCTGCTGCCTTTTCTAATGCTGGTAATTACGCGGCGAGCGCCTCGCGGCCGCCGACGATCTCGGAGACTTCGCGCGTGATGTTCGCCTGGCGGATCTTATTCGCCTTCCTCGTGAGGTCGTGGGCGACCTCCTTGGACTTGTCCGACGCATTCTTCATCGCGACCATGCGCGCCGAATGCTCGGATGCCTTACTCTCCAGAAGCATGTGGTAGAGCGATACGGCGACGAGGCGCGGGATCAGGATCCCGAGAATCTCCTCGCCGGACGGCTCTATCTCATACGACCCCGGCGCTTCAAGGATCGGCTCGTCGCTCCACTTGCCGCGCGCCGGACGGATGCCCTCCACGATCTCGGTCAGGGCCGGAAGCGAGAGCGGCAGAAGGCGGCGCATGGTCGGAATCTGCTCGAACGTGGACACGAAGTTGCTGTAGACCGTGACGACTTTGTCGTAGCGGCCTTCCGCGTAGCCTGCGGAGAGCTCTGCCGCGATCGTTTCCATATCCGACAGCGGCACCTCATCGCCCGTATTGAGGTAGGAGCGCACCACGTTGAAGCTGCGGTTATGGAAGAACTCCTGCGCCTTGCGGCCATACGCGTAGATGGACACCTCGCTCTTCGAATGCTCCGCGATGACCTCCATGGCGCGCTTCAGCACACCCGAGTTCAGGCCGCCGGCAAGACCCTTATCGCTCGTGAGGACGAGGATGGCGAGCTTGGAACCGTTCTCGTGCTTCATCGCGAGCGGATGGAGCTTTACGGCCTCGGTGCCCGACAGGCGCGTCAGGATGGACAGCGCGGCGCGCGCGTAGGCGCGGCCGGCGAGCGCGGCGTTCTGCGTCTTGCGCATCTTCACCGCGGAGACGGCTTCCATCGCGCGCGTGACCTTGTTCATGCGCTTGGTCGCCAGGATCTTCAGCTTGATGTCCTTGAGTGCCATGGGTGTCGGTAGGTATCGCTATGCCGTCGTGCGCTCGACGAACGCATCGAGCTTGGCGCGGAGGTCGCGCTCGATCGTCTCGTTGATCTCGCGCGTGGTGCGGATGGCCGCGAGCACGTCATTCGCCTCGCGCGCGAGGAATTCCTGGAGGCGCTGCTCGGCCTCGGCCGTCTTCTCCGGCGGGAAGCTGTCGAAATAACCGTTCACCGCGGCGAAGATGACCGCTGCTTCCACCTCGAACGGAAGCGGCTTGCCGCTGGCCTGCTTCAGCACCTCCGTCATGCGGCGGCCGGAGTCAATCTGCTTCTTCGTCGCCTCGTCGAGGTCGGACGCGAACTGCATGAAGGCCTCGAGCTCGCGGAACTGCGCCAGCTCGAGCTTGATCTTGCCGGCGACCTTCTTCATCGCCTTGGTCTGCGCGGCGGAACCGACGCGGGACACGGAATTGCCCACGTCGATGGCCGGGCGCATGCCCTGATTGAAGAGGTTCGCGAGAACGAAGATCTGGCCGTCGGTGATGGAGATCACGTTCGTCGGGATGTAGGTCGAGATGTCGCCTTCCTGCGTCTCGATGATCGGGAGCGCTGTCAGGGAACCGCCGCCCTTCTCCTTGGAGAGCTTCGCGGCGCGTTCGAGAAGGCGCGAGTGCAGGTAGAAGATGTCGCCCGGGTACGCTTCGCGGCCCGGCGGGCGACGCAGCAGGAGCGAGAGCTGCCGGTACGCGACGGCCTGCTTCGAAAGGTCGTCGTAGATGACGAGCGCGTCCTTACCCTGCTCCATGAAGTACTCGCCGATGGCGGCACCCGCGAACGGAGCGAGGAACTGGAAGGCGGCCGGCGAGGATGCCGGTGCGGTAACGACGACGGTGTAGTCCATCGCGCCCTTGTCCGCGAGCTCGGCCACGAGCTTCGCGGTCTTCGATTCCTTCTGGCCGACCGCGACGTACACGCAGATCGGGCGCGTCGCCTCGGGCTCGGATTTCTGGTTGATGATCGTGTCTATCGCGATGGTCGTCTTGCCGGTGCCGCGATCGCCGATGATGAGCTCGCGCTGGCCGCGGCCGATCGGCACCATCGCACCAATGGCCCTGATGCCCGCATGGAGCGGCGCATTCACGGGAGAGCGGTCCATGACGCCGTACGCTTCGCGCTCGATCGGGGTCGGCTTGGTGCCCGCGATGGGACCCTTGCCGTCCACCGGCTCGCCGAGCGGATTCACGACGCGACCGACGAGCTTGTCGCCTACCGGGATGGAAAGGAGGCGACCGACGCGACGCACGAGCACGCCCTCCTACACGCGCGCCGTATCCCCCAGGATGACCGCGCGAACGCCGTCCTCCTCGAGATTGAGCACGAGCCCGTAAATCGGATCAGCGTCCTTGAGCGCCTCTTCGAGAGTGCGGTCGAACGTGGGGTCGAACAGCACCATCTCGTTCATGATGGCGGTCTCGAGGCCGTCGATTTCCGCGATGCCGTCGCCGGCAGCGCGCACGATGCCTGTCTGCTCGGCCTCGCCCTTGGGACTGAGGCCGGCGATCTCTTCTTCGATGCGCTTGATAATGCTCTCCATACGTGATTCTTACGCTTGATAATCGTTAGCCCGTGACGCGGCGGTAGAGCTCGATGAGCCCCTGCTTGGCGCTGCGGTCCACGAGCGTGCCGCCCGTGCGGGCCCGCCAGCCCTTGATGAGCGCATGATTCACCGTGGCCTTGGCGGCAGGTATCCCTTCCTTCTTCGCTTCCGCGAGCGCGGTACGCGCCTCGGGCTCGCTCGCGACCTCTACCGAAGGAGCGAGCTTAGCGCGGCGCGCTTCGAGCACCGTGAGCTCGCGGAGGATCTTCGGGAGGAGCTTCGTACGGCCGCTCGCCTTGAGATGCTTCACGAGATCAGCAACGATCTTCTTGTCGTCCGCGTTCGGACGACTGCGAAGCTGCTCGATAGCCTGGGCGTACGCTTTCTCCATACCTATTTCTCCTTACGGATCACTTTCTCTGCGGCGAGGACCGCCATGCGGGCGATCTCTTTCTCGCTCTCGCGCATGACGCGAGCGCGCTCCTCCTGGGCGCGTGCGGCCGCATCCTGCTCGATGCTCGAAGCGCGCGCCTCGGCATCCTTCACAATCTGAGTGCGCTGCTCCTGGGCGCTTTCGCGCGCGATCGCAACGATGCCCTCCGCCTCGGTCTCGGCGGCATGGATCTTGCCGGCCGCTTCGCCGTCCGCGGTCGCGAGCTTCTGCTCGGCTTCTTCGGCGGCGCGGACTCCCGAGGCGATCTTCTCCGCGCGCTCCGCGAGCGTCTTCATGACCGGCTTATAGAGCAGGTACCAGAGCGCGACGAGGAGCACCCCGAAGTTCACCGCCTGAGCGATGAGGAGCGGAAGCCGAAGGCCGAATGCGGCGAAGAGTTGCGACATGGGTAAAGGACGCCCGGAGGCTGGCTAGACGAACTTGATAATGAACGAAACCACGAGCGCGAGAATGCCGAGCGCCTCGGTGAAGACGATCGCGAGGATCATGTTCGAGACGATCTTGCCGGAGGCCTCCGGATTGCGGCCGATGGCATTCATGGCGCCGGCGCCGATGAGACCGATGCCGATGCCCGGACCGAGCACGCCGACGCCTGCGGCGACGGCCATACCGATCAGTCTTGCTGTATCAATATCCATGTTGGTTCAAATAATTTTTGTAATTGACTCCATCCCGGAGCCGCACCAAGCGCCTAGCCGTACGGCTAGTGCGCCTCGTGCGGATCCGTGACCGAAAGCTTGATGAAGAACATCGTCAGCATCGCGAACACGAGCGCCTGGATGGCTCCCACGAACATCTCGAACGCCATGAGCGGCACCGGCAGCAGGTACGGGACGAAGAATCCGGTCACAAGGATCATGACCTCGCCCGCGAAGATGTTGCCGAAGAGACGGAAGGAGAACGATACCAGACGGCCCAGATTCGAGACGATCTCGATGAGCCCCACCGCGAACCCGACCGGCGAAGTCAGGTTCACGTAGCGGCTCGCGTACTTGAGGCCGCCCAAGACCGCGACGCCGGTGATCTCGATGACGAGGAAGGAGATGAATGCGAGCGCCAGCGTGAAGTTGAGGTCCGCCGACGGCGCACGGAAGAGCGGCGCGAATTCCGTGCCATGGAAGAAGCCGATCGAACCGACGCCCGGGAAGAATTCGAGCTCGTTGCCGACGAGGATGAAGAGGAAGATGGTCGCGATGAGCGGGAAGAAGCGCCGCGCGAGGGCCTCGTCCTCGAAGGTGGCGACCACGTAGTCGTAGGCGCCCTGGAACATCCACTCGATCGCTGCCTGGAGTTTGCCCGGGATGAGGGAGAGCGTGCCGCGGAACCAGACCGCGAAGCCAATGAGGACGGCCATGACCAGCCAGGTCATAAGGAGCGAATTGGTGATCGGGAAGCCGAAGAGGTGTCCGATGACCTCCGCCTTCAGGGAGACGGCGATCGGGCTTTTCGTAGCTTCAGCGGCCGCCTGCGTAGCGGTCGCGATAGCCGTGGATGTAGTCGCGAGGGCTACATCCATACGTAAAAAAGACCCTCCTGGGTCAATACCCCTGCCATATGCATAGAGTGTAGCAAATCCTCTCCTATCCACAAAACAAAGGCGTCCCTAACGTGGAGAGTTTTCCTCTCGCCTGCTAGTATCAAAAATTACTGGGCCCTTAGCTCATCTGGTAGAGCGCATCCATGGCATGGATGAGGTGAGGGGTTCGAGTCCCCTAGGGTCCACAAAATAATGAGCTGCCTGCGTGAGCAGGCAGCGATTATATTTATGCGACCCTGGGGGACTCGAACGAGCCGGAGGCGCCGAGGCGGGGTCGCGGAAAATCCCAGCAGGGAATTATCCGTGACCGGGTTCTCCTACTTCCCTTTTTTAAGTTCGTCGAGTTCGGCGAGCACGCGTGCGAGATCCTTGGAGAGGCGCTCAAGCGCCGCGGCCTTATCGAGCGCCTTGCCCTCGATGCGCTCGATCTGCGCTTGCTGTTGCTGGGCTGGAGCATCCTCCTCGGACATCTCCTCCACGTCCTCCTGGATCTCATCAATATCCTCGGAGATCTCCTCGATGTCCTCCTGAATGTCCTCGACATCCTCACCGAGCTCCTCCACGTCCTCCTGGATCTCATCGATGTCTTCCTCGACTTCACGCAGCGAGGCGGTGTTCTGGTTCACCGAGAGCTGGATGAAGAGCGCGAGGTAGATAGCCTCGATGGAGATGATGGTCGTGAGCGTCAGCAGCATCGTGTTCCACGCGACCAAGCCAAAGAAAGACAGCGAGAACGTGGCCACGAAGATGACCGAATGAATGATGAGGGACGGCACGGAGCCGACGGCATTGATCGTGCGCTCGATGATCGTTTGTGCACGCGGCTGTGTCATTACTCGCACCCTAGCCCGCAGACATGGCTTTGTCTACCGAATGAATGCAATTTCAGTGCATAAGCAGTTCTAGATTAGAACGATTGAATTTTTCATGCGCGAGCAGCTATACTAGTCGTAAACCGCTATGCCGGGGCCGAATGCATTGATGCCCCATTCGGGGCCATACCGTAAACGTTCCAGCTCGCAGTGGAAGCGGGCTCTTCGTACCGCCGGTCCGATGGCAGTAACGACGCTCGCGCTCGCCATTGCCATCTTCTCGCTTCCCGCCATCCTCTCGCTCGACATCAAGTCCGAGCGATCGGTCGCGCGTCAGCCGTTCCCCGTATCGGTAGACCCCGCAAAGAAGCTCATCGTCGAGAATCCTGCCGCAGACGGCCTGATTCTCCAGAACGCGAATGGTCAGCTCTCCGCGGCTGCCGGCGAGATCCGCGCGGTGGTTTCTTCCGTTGCCTCCTTCATCGCTTCGCTGCCTTTCTACCAGCTGCTTGCGGGTGCGGACGAACGCTTCGTCACTATCCAGCCCGGGTACCGCGAAGAGGAGGTCGCCCAGTCATTCGCGAAGGAGCTCGACTGGTCCGCGAAGGAGCGCGCCACTTTCCTCACGTCGCTCCGCACTACGCCGCCGACGCTTTCGGAGGGCGAATTCGTTCCCGGTACGTATGAAGTGCATGCTGCCGCGAGCCCTTCGGAAGTCCAGAACCTCCTCAACGATCGCTTCACGAGCGACATCCTCGATCGCTACAGCACCACGACCTCGCAACAGGTCCCGCTGAACGATGCCCTGACCATCGCGTCCCTCATCGAGCGCGAGACCGGCGGCGCCGATGACATGCGCCTCATCTCGGGCGTCATTTGGAACCGTCTTTTCCATAATATGAATCTGCAGATTGATGCGACGCTCCAGTACGCGAAAGCCTCGACCGCTAAGTCCTGGTGGCCTGCGGTGAAGCCCGCCGATAAGTACATCAAATCTCCGTATAACACCTACGCGCACGCCGGCCTTCCGCCCGCGCCGATCGCGAGCCCGTCGGTGGCTGCAGTCATCGCTGCGCTCAACCCGAAGCCGACCGACTGCCTGTTCTACTTCCACGACAAGTACGGCAACTTCCACTGTTCCGCCACCTATGAGGAGCACGTCGCGCTCCTGAAGCAGTACTACGGCCGGGGCAAGTAGCTCTCGAAGCTGCCGCGTGGTATACCCCACACAGAAAGGAGGCGGCCATGTCCCGCTTAGGCAAGCATCTTCATCAATCGCTGCATGCGCTCGAACTCAAATGGGCCGTGGATGTCGTTCGTCTCTGCGAAGAGAACATGGACGTGCTGGCTGAACTTATGGACCAAGAGGGAGTGGAGATCTGGGCAGAGATCATCATCCTTTTTCAAAAAGCAGGGATATCTCCGAACGAGTTCACCAACGCGCTTGGAACCTCAGCCAATACCATTTGGTCATGGACCAATGCAAAATTCATGCCGCGCAGCGAAACGCGCATCGCCATGATCAGTGCGCTTATTGATGTTCTCCGCTCGCGTGCCAACTTCCCCGCGAATGTATAACGGCTCCCTCACGGGAGCCGTTACTGCGTTATGTGGACCCGAGGGAATTCGAATCCCTGACCTCTGCAATGCGAATGCAGCGCTCTACCAACTGAGCTACGGGCCCTTCCTGTTTCGATAATATAGCGTGAGCCCAACGATGAGCCAAGAACCTACGGCTCCTGGCAGGAAGCTGAAGATTATGACTGGATCGCGGCGGTACAGGCCATAGAAAATCCATACAATCATGCCCGCACCGAGCATGAGATAGGTGCCAAGCGAGATGTCGTCGGACGATTTCGTTCGCCACACGCGGTACGCCTGCGGGAAATAGCTGAAGCCCATGGCGACGCCCACCGCCGTGACAAGGAAAGCGATGAGATGATCGGAAAGCATTTGGTCGGGCTGCCGGGAATCGAACCCGGTCTACATCCACCCCATGGACGCGTACTACCGGTATACTACAGCCCGCTTTCTTATTGATTCAATGCTGTGTCGGGATGCCGAGAATCGAACTCGGTCTTCACGCACCCGAAGCGTGCGTACTACCGGTATACTACACCCCGGCACAACATTTAATCTCCAAGCGTCAATGGTTCGGGTCCCCTTGCGCGTACGGACGATTGTCGGGCTCTCACAAGCTGCAACAAACGCCCTGGTGGACGATACAGGACTCGAACCTGTGACCCCACCCGTGTGAAGGGTGTGCTCTACCAACTGAGCTAATCGTCCGGTTTCGGCACTATAGCAGATAGAGTCAGTAACTAAAAGCTTATTTTTCCTGGATAAGCGCGAGGAAGTTTCCCGCCGGGTCCTTGAACCAGGCGATTGCCCTCGGTCCCGGCATGCCGTCCGGAGAACGAGCGATTCCCTGGTCATCGGTCTTCAGCATGCCCTCGTCGTAATGCTCGAAGGCGACTCCCTTTGCCATGAGCTCGCCTACCGAAGCCTCGATATCATCAACGAGCAGATTGAGTACGGTGAAGGTGGCGGGAGTATGGCCGGGCTTGGGATAGATGAATACGGAGACGCCAGGCAGTTCGAGCTGCAGGCCTTCCGGCCGCTCCTTCACTTCAAGCCCGAGCAGCGTCCCGTAGAACTCCTTCGCCTTGGCAATATCGCCAGCCGAAAAACTCGCGAATGCGCCGGTGTATTTCATGGCGACAGTATAGTACGCGGCGCCGAGGCAAGAATGAAGCCGCTTCCCCTCGGAAGCGGCTTCATCGTGTTGTGGACCTTAGGAGATTCGAACTCCTGACCCCCTCTTTGCAAAAGAGGTGCTCTACCAACTGAGCTAAAGGCCCGTTACCGGCAACTATAACACACTATCCTTGGCCAAGTAAATCTATTTTTGCCGCTAAAATGAAGTCATTTTCCGAAAGTCCTTTGATGCTGTGGGTCGAGAGCGTTACCCCCACCTTGCCCCAGCCGAGCATGATATCGGGATGATGGCCCTCCTCCTCGGCCAAGCGCCCTATCTCGTTCGTGAAGGCGAGCGCCTCCTTGAAATCCTTGAAGCGGAAGAGGCGGTGGATTTCCGTTGAGTCGTCATTGACGCTCCAGAGCGGCACGTGCGGCATGAAATCCGCTACCTGCTCTTTGGTAAGCGCCGGAAAGCCATCGTTCTCGCAGGGGACGCAGCGCTTCTTTGTGAGATCATCAGACATACGCAGGATTCTCTACCCGACCCAGTGAAAGTTCTACCAAGTGGGAGAGGAAATCCGGGAAGCGTACGCCGACGGAATCGAGCGCCTTCGGCAGAAGCGATGCGCTCGTGAGGCCCGGGAGCGTATTGGTCTCGAGGAAGTAGATGCCGCGCGGCGAAACGATGAAGTCGCTGCGGGAGTAGTGGCGAAGCCCGAGCGCGCGGTGCATGGTACGCGCCTGCTGCATGAGCTCCTGGCTGATGAGGCGCGGGAAGCGGCCCGGGACGATCTCCTGGGTCGAGCCGTTGTACTTCACCTCCCGGTCGAAGAAGGTGGCATGCGGCGGCGGGAGAATCTCTACCGGCGGAAGCGCATAGAGATCTTCGCCGCGCAGGCGCTCGACGACGCCTGCGGTCGCCTCCGTACCGCGAATGAATTCCTCTACGAGCACGCCCGGCGAGACCTGCAGCGCGAGCGTGATGGCCTGGTAGACGGGCGCGTAGCCGCCGACGACGTGCACGCCGACCGAAGAGCCGAGCGATACCGGCTTCACGATGACCGGCTGGGGGAAGGACCGGGTGATGCGCACGGCGGCGGCCTCGATATCGCTGCCCGGCGCGATGAAGTGGTACTTCGGCGTGAGGAGCCCGACCTCGCGCGCTTTCTCCTTCGTAAGGACCTTATGCATCGCGACGGCGGAAGCGAAGGAATCGGCACCGGTGTACGGGACGCCGTAGCGCTCTAGGAGTTTCTGGACCTTGCCGTCCTCGCCGTATTCGCCATGCAGGCCGATGAGCGCGGTATCGAGGGTCGGAAGAATCTTTTCGGGCGATGAAGGGACGCCGCGCTCATGCCAGACGCCCTGCCGGTCTATGTAGATGTCCCGGGCCGTGTAGCGATCCTCGGGAAGATGCGTGAGGATGGCATGGCCGGTCGCGAGCGAGACCTCATGCTCGCTCGAAGGGCCCCCACGCAATACCCCCACAACAGTCCCATGCATGCCGCAATTATACCTCACGGCTGTTGCCGTCTAGCGCGATTTCAGCTGCTTTGAGCGGGCCTTGCGATGGAGGGAGAGCGAGAAGCGGTGCGCTTCGCTGTTAGCGAGTACGGCATCCGCGTCAGAGACGCCCGCTCGGCGGCCGCCGAGCACTTCGCGGGGATGATGGCGCTCATCCTTCACCACGGCGACGACCGGAATGCCGATGCCCAGCTCCTTCAGGACTTCTTCCGCTGCTTTCTTGTGGGTGGTACCGCCGTCCACGATGAACGCGCGGGGCAGCTGCCATTCCGGGTGGCCAAGGCGGCGGGAGAGGATCTCCTTGAGGGAGGCGATGTCGTTATTAAGGGACTTCCCGCCGATGCCGCGGATGCGGAAGGTACGATAATCGCCCTTCACCGGCGCGCCATTCTCAACGACGGTCATGACCCCGACGGCATTCGTGCCCGAGATATGGGCCGTATCGTATGCCTCGATGCGCGGTCCTTCGTCCTCCCGGCGGTTCTCGTCCTTGATGAGCGAGACGTCCTGCACATGATCGAGGGCGAAGAGCTGGTTGCGCGCTGCGGCGGCGTCCTCGAAGCGCTCCGCCTTCACGGCGGCCTTCATGTCCTTATTGAGCTGAGTACGCAGTGCCTTCACGCGGCCGGAGAGGAAGAGCGAGACGTTCCGGATGCTGCGAAGGTAGGCGGCGCG
>CAZVJX010000016.1:0-11357 GCA_964627575.1 uncultured Candidatus Saccharibacteria bacterium | reverse complement strand
CGAGGCCGCGGCGGTCGAGGCCGAGCGCGACTCCATCAAGATGAAGCTCGTCGAGTTCATGGCGGACAAGATCGGGCAGGAGTTCGACGCGGTCATCTCGGGCGTCTCCGACCGCGGGCTCTTCGTGGAGCTGAACGAGACGCGCGCCGAAGGCATGATCCGCATCCGCGATCTGGGCAACGACTACTTCATCTACGACGAGAAGCGGTACCGCATCGTCGGCGAGCGCACGAAGCAGGAATACGCGCTCGGCGACCCGGTGCACGTCCGGCTCACGGACGTGCGCCTCCCCGAACGCGAACTCGACTTCCAGCTCGTCCCCAAGCAGTAAACGCGAATCCGCCCGGATGGAATCATCCGGGCGGAACGTTCTCAGGCGCGCAGAGCACGACGGGCATGTCGGAGAACATGAACACTTCCAACCCGACGCCGCACCACCAGCCGTGCGCGGACTGCGACGTACCCCAGGGACATGCCGCGTTACGATCGACCTTCAGGAAAATAAGGTCGGGTTCGGTCCAGCTGGGGAACCGGAAATACTCGAACGGCGCGACTTCCCTGAAATGCATCCCATCCCACCGACTCGTCTTACGGCGGGCCGCGATGATAGCAAGCGCGGCCCGATACTGCTGGAGCGAGACGACTTCTCCCATGGCTTCGTCCCCTTTCTGGCAATAAGTATTGCTCCGTTTCCCGTTCCTCGTCAAATAAAAGCGGCCGTCCCTAGGGACGGCCGCGAGTCTTCCTGCGCCTGTGAGCCATGCGGAAGTGGCTGCGATGGAACTTCACCGGAACTCGTTCACACTCCTCATCCGACAAGAGCCCGAGGATACGAGCGGCCAGCACGTCGCCGCGCGGCGTGACCGGATTCCATGTCGCTTCTCGGAGCGTCTCCGAAGTTCGGTACGTGCGCGCGAGCCGAGCCTGTGATTCAACCGGTATGCGCGGATGCACGAAGCCAGTCGGCTGGAAGTCCGGCACTCCATGCTTTGGCGCGATTCGCAGCATCTTCCGGTAGAACCAGTGATGCGTGAGTTGACGCGCCAGGAAATGCTCGACATGGAATTCGAGCCACAACCTCACCTCGTCCCACGCAGATATCCCAAGCTCGAGAACCAATTCCGAAATATCCTCGTTCTTGAGTGCTGCAATGTCACTACTGAAAGCCTCTCGTGAGGCCTTTGTGGGCTTCGCCATCCCGGCCTCCTTGGGTCTGCGGCTAGATAACCACAAGGGCAGCAGGAACGCTAGGCCTCGAGAATGCGCGAGATCGCGAGCGCGTACGCTGCTTCGCGCAGCGTGATGTTATGGTCGAGCGCAAAGTCCGCGACGTCGCGGTACGCGTTCTCCATCGTCTCCTTGAGCCGGTCAGCGACCTCTTCGGTGGTCCAGTACTTGTCCTGCTTGTTCTGCAGCCACTCGAAATACGAGACGGTGACGCCGCCCGCGTTCGCGAGCACGTCCGGCACGATCGCCACTGCGCGCTCGGCGAGCTCCTGGTCGGCATCCGGGGTTGTGGGACCGTTCGCGATCTCGAGCACGATGTCGGCCTTTACGCTGCCGGCATTCTCACCGGTAATCTGCTCCTCGAGCGCCGCCGGCACGAGAACGTCGCACGGCGCACCGATGATGTCCTCCGGTTCGAGAACGGCGGCGCCATCCTCTTCGAGCCGCACGGCATCGCAGACAGAGCCGTCGCAGTAGAGGCCGCGTACCGAGCCGCGCGCTTCCTTAGCACCGAGGACTGCTTCGACCGCGAGCCCCGACTGGCTCGCGAGCGTGCCGTGGCTGTCGCCCATCGCGACCACCTTCATGCCGAGGCCTTCGAGGAGCCGCGCAGCTTGAGCGCCTGCATTGCCCGCGCCCTGCACCGCCGCGCGCAGATTTCCGGCGCCACGATGCTGATCGGACAGCAGCGACGAAAGCACGGCGACGGCGCCGTCGGCGGTCGCCGTGTCGCGCCCGACGCTTCCGCCCTTATCGAGGGGCTTGCCGGTAATGAATGCCGGCGCCGGCTTCCCTACCACCTTCTCGTACTCGTCGAGCATGACCGCCATGATTCCCGGATTCGTATAGACATCCGGGGCCGGTACGTCCATGTCGGGACCAAGATGCTCCGCGAAGGCCCGCACGTAGGCACGAGCCACCGCATGCACCTCGTTCGGGCTGTGCTTTTTGGGATCGAACGCGACACCGCCTTTGGCGCCCCCGAACGGGATGTCCACGACCGCGCACTTGATAGCCATCATCGCCGCGAGCGCGGAGACTTCGTCCTCATCCGCGTCCGGGTGGAAACGGATGCCGCCCTTGTAGGGGCCGCGCGCGTTATTGAACTGCACGCGGTATGCATGGAACGTCGCGGTGCCGCCGGCATCGAGCGGAATGGTAAGCTCGGCCTTCAATACGCGATCGGGCGTCTCGAGGCGCTTCCTGTCCTCTTCCGAAAGCCCGAGTATCTCCGCTGCCCGATCCACATGCTGCTTGAAGTATTGAAAAGCTGACATAGTTCCTGATTACGAATAGGTGTCAGCTCATCGTACGCCTCCCCCAAGAAGCGTCTATGGGGATAGCGCCAGAGCTGGACGCATGAGTAAATGCATGGTTTCCTAGCGGAAGTCAGAGGGAGGATAGCAATGCCCAAAGCAGGCAAACCGGGAAATTGGGAGCACTACTATCGCCGACCACCCGGCAAGGAACCGTTCGGCGAGGCGGACAGGAACGCGCTCCTGTGGATTGGCACGCTCTTCGCTATCGCCGTGCTCGTCACCGGCGTCATCTACCTGAAGGATCATCCGCACCTCCTCGGAGGCTAAGCACATTCACGGGCTCCGCTTCGACGGAGCCCGTTTCATTTCCTCCTTTCCTATTTCGCGACGGCAGCAGCCTCTTCGAACTTCACCGAGAGGAGCTTCGAGACGCCGTCCGAGCCCATCGTGACGCCGTAGAGGATGCCGGCGCGGCTCATGGTCTCGCGATTGTGCGTGATGACGATGAGCTGGGAGCGCTTCGCGAGCTCTTCGATCATGTCGCCGTAGCGGCGGCTGTTCGCTTCGTCGAGCGCGGCGTCGGTCTCGTCGAGGATGAGGAACGGCGGCGGATTCACCTGGCTCATCGCGAAGATAAGCGCGATAGAGGTGAGCGCACGCTCGCCGCCCGAGAGCTGCATCAAGGACTGCACGCGCTTCTTCGGAAGATTCACCGAGATCTCAATGCCGGGCTTGCCCTGCCGCTTCTTCCCTTCCTCCTCGTACTCCTCGTCCTCTTCGTCATCGCTGTCCTGCTCTTCGAGGACGAGCTTCGCGCCGCCGCCGCCGAACATAACGGCGAAGTATTCGCCGAAGGACCGGTTCACGCTCGCGAGACCCTCCGCGAAGGTCTTCGTAAGCTCGATATCGAGGTCCGCGATGAGCGAGCGGAGTCCTTCGGCGGATCGCGCGAGATCCTCGAGCTCGCGCGCAAGGAATGTTTCGCGGTCCACTGCCTCCCGGTACTCGGTGCGGACATCCTCACCCGTGCCGCCGGCTTCCTCGACGCGAATCTTGAGGCGCTCGAGGCTGCGCTTCCGCTCCTCCTGGATGCGCCGCTCCTCCTGCGGGAGCGTCTGACCGTGCTCCGCGAATGCTGCGGAGCCGGCAAGCGCGAGCACTTCCGCGCGGTCGCGCGAGAGTTCATCCGCCAGGAACGAGAGCTCGCGCAGGCGCGCATCCTCGCGTGCCACATTCCCTTCCTCGTGCGCCTTCGCCTCGGCAAGCCCGAGGATACGGCGCTTCTCTTCCCGACCCGTCTCCTCGTGCGCGAGCGCCGCTTCGCGCGCCTTCATGAGGGCGCTGCGCGCTCGCTCGAGCTCGCTTTCGAGCTCGGCATCTTTGCCGAGGAGCCGCTCGCGCTCATGCTCGAGCTGGTAGACGGCGTTCTCCTCCTCGGCGAGGTAATCGTCGTTCGGCGACGCGTAGCGGTCGAAGAACGCCGCGACCGCAGTGCGGAGCGCATGGAGCGCTGCGCGGAGCGCGCCCGGTTCCGCGCCCTCATCTATCCGAGCCTGCTTCTCTACCTCTTCGCGCAGGACCGCAAGGTCTTCGCGCGTCACCTTCACATACGGCTCGCGCGCCACTGCCGCACTCCGCTTCTTGGCTTCGGCGAGCCCGCCTTCGACGCGCCCGATCTCGCGCGCCAGCTCGCTGCGGCTCCCGGCGATGCGGTCCGCCTCGCGCTCGGCCTGGCGTATTGCTTCGGCGCGCTTCATGCCTTCGGAGTCGGTCGTCGCGCGCTCGTCGAACGCCGCGAGCGCCGCACTTGCTGCGGCGAACCGTTCGGCTGCATCGCTCTTACGCGCAGCTGCGCGCTCGCGTTCTTCGGCGATGTAGGCGTCCTCGACGGCGAAGTAGGTGCGGGCGAGCGCGGCAAGCTCCCGCATGAGCTCTTCGGCGCGCTCGAGCTTCTCTACCTGCTTGGCGAGGAAGCGGATGTGCGGCGCGATCTCGCGGCGGAGCGCCTCCACCTCCCGCACGTTCTCCTCGGTGCGTTCGAGCTTGCGCTCGGCTTCCTGCTTCTTGAACTCGAAGACCTTGAGCCCGAGCGCGTCCTCGAGCATGGCGCGGCGCTCGCGCGGGTGCGCGAGCAGGATGCGGTCGGCTTCGCCCTGCGAGATGATGTGGTGCCCGGTCTCGCCGATATTCGCCGAAGCGAGGAGCTCCTGGATATCGCGCAGGCGCACCTTCGAGCCGTTGATGAGGTACTCGGACGAACCGTCGCGGAAAACCGCGCGCTCGATCGTAACCTCGTCGAAGTCGAGTTTGGGGAAGATGCGCTTCCTGTTGTCGAAGACGATGGCGACGCCCGCACGGGACGAGCGCGGGACCGCGTGCGAACCCGCCCAGATGAGATCCTCGCTGCGCTTGCCGCGCATGCTCTTCATGGATTGCTCGCCGAGCGCGAAACGGAACGCCTCGGCGACGTTCGATTTACCCGAACCGTTCGGGCCCACAATGGCGGTCGCCGCGCTCGCGAAGTCGAGCACGGTCTTGCGGGCGAACGATTTGAAGCCGACTATCTCGAGCCGTTTCAGCATTTGGATAAAAGTATACCGTATCCGCTCGCGCGAATACGGTATTAATTGTTTGTGCCGCCCTTCAGTCCGGTGCCGCCGCAGCTGCTGCAGCGGGTATACCACCGGCCGAAGCCGGTGGCGCCGGGCGGCGTACGCGTTGTTTGCGATTCGGTCATCCGCGCGGGGTTCCGGAACAGCCGTCCGGAACCGCCGCAGCGCCGGCAGAGCTTCGGCATGGCCCTGCCCCTAGATCAGGCACGCGATCAGGAAACCGATCACGCCGACCGTGCCGCACAGGCCAGCGACCGCCCAGGCATAGAGCGGCAGGTCGGTGACCAGCTGCGTCGCCCGGACGATGCCCACGGCGACGACCAGCGACAGGCAGCTCACGACGGCCATCCCGATTCGAACCGCGCTGCGGAAGCGCTTGCGGCGCCTCTCTCTTCGATTGTCGTACAGCATGATTCACTCCTCAAGAACGTGCTGCCTGCACTATGCCTCCTGTCCGTCCCGCTGTCGAGGTTCAGGCCGATTTCATCCGCGCGCGCGGATACTGGTTCCGGACAGTCTTTCCCGCCACGCAAGGAGAACCGTACATGCCTGTCGCACCGCAGGAGGGCGGTCGTTCCGCCGATCCATCCCGCCCGGCAGAGTGGATCCGGAAGCCGCGAAACGCCGCCGACCTGAACGCGCTCGTGGCTCGCGCGGTCACGGCGCTCCGCCGCATCCAGGCCATCGAGGCGCACCGCGAGGCCCGCATCAATTTCTGGCAGCAGAAGATCGACGACCTCAAGCTGACCTCCGGCCGGCAGCGCGATGCGCAGGAAGCCGTCATCCGGAAGCTCATGCCGTACATCCACGGCTACGTAGAGGAGAACCGCTTCATGCTCACGAACCGAGGCCGGCGCAAGAGCGTCGGATTTCCGGACGGCTTGTTCCGCTGGCAGTCCCGCAGCGCGACCTCCATACCGGACGAGAAGGAGTTTTTCCGGGAGGTGCGCGGGCTCAACCTGGCGGGTCTCTTCATCCGGGTGAAGGAAGAACCGAACCGCATGGCGCTCCTCGACGAGAGCAACGCCGAGCAGACGCAGAAGCTGACGACCGCGCAGATCATCAAGGAAACGCGGCCGCAGCTCGCGACGCCGGGGACATCGCTCATCGCCGAACGCATCGAGAACGAGACGCCGGGCGATTACCTATGGACGGTAGTGGACACGAAGAACCGCGACCGCTAGACCACCAAGGCCGCTCATCCGAGCGGCCTTCCTTTTGATTACCAGCCCGTCCCGTCGAGCGCGGCGCGGGCTGCTGCCTGCTCGGCTTCCTGCTTGGATTTGCCGACGCCTTCGGCAACTTTCTCGTCATGAAGATACACGCCGACGGTGAATTTCTTGTCATGGTCGGGACCTTCCTCCGAGAGCGTACGGTAGGTCGGCGTCACGCTCTTCTTCTCCTGCGCGGCTTCCTGGAAGTAACTCTTCGCGTCCTGCCAGGACCGCTTGGCGATGATGTCATCAATCTTCGGGTAGAGGGCGTTCGCGACGAACGCTTCCGCCGCATCGTAGCCCTGATCGAGATAGATGGAACCGAGCACCGCCTCGAACGCGTTCGCAAGAATAATGTCGCGCGCGCGACCGGTATCTTTCGACTCCCCCTTCGAGAGGAGCATCATGTCGTTGAGTCCCAGCGCCTTCGCGCTCTCGGCCAGGGAAACGGTGTTCACGAGCGCTGCGCGGTACGCGGTGAGCTCGCCTTCGGGCTTTGCCGGGAACCGGCGGAAAAGAAAGTTGGTAGTCGCCAGCTCAAGCACGGCATCCCCGAGGAACTCGAGGCGCTCGTTATGATTGCCCGCACCCTTGTGCTCATTGATATAGGAGCGATGCGTCAGGGCCTCGACGAGGAGATCGAGGTCCTGGTAGGCGACGCCGAGGCGCCGGGCGTGTGCGGCAAAATCAGCCATGCCCGTACACTAGCGCAAAAAGGGGCGTTCGCAATAGGAACAGCAGGGCACGCGGTCCAGTACTCACTTAGAGCGAGCTGAACGGTCGAGGAGCTTCTGCACTGCCGCCGTCACGATGGGCAGCATGTCGTCATAGAAATTGAGGTCGAGAATGTCCGGCAAGCGGAACCATTTCGCATCATCGAGGCCGCCGCTCTTCTTGAGCGTGAGCGGCTCCCACGGCGAAGACACGAGGAAGAAGTACACGTGCTTGCGAATCTTCCCCTTCTCCGGATGGCTCGCGACATATTCGTTCTCGCCGACCTGGTCCTCCACGTGCACATTCATGAGGCCGAGCTCTTCGCCGACGACGCGCTTCACGCCCTGCGCGGGCGACGGATCGCCCTCGATGTGGCCCTTCGAGAGCGTCCAGCGGCCGAAGATGTCATGCACGAGCGCGAGGTAGTACTGGCCGTCATGCTCGGCATAGACGATGGCGCCGCCGAGCTTCTCGAGCGGCAGGTCCTCGCGGCGCACGCGCTCCTTCTTCCCCTTTTCGTCCTTGCCCGGTTCGCCGAGCTCTTTGTACACGGCACCGAGGACGCCGTTCACGAAGCGTCCGGAAGAATCGCCGCCGAACACTTTCGCGAGCTCGATGGCTTCGTTGATGGCGACCTTCGCGGGCACCTGGGTGCGATCAGCGAAGAGAAGCTCGTAGAGCCCGATACGCAGGATGTTGCGATCCACCGGCGCTATCTTTTCGAGCGGCCAGTCCGGGGCAGCTTTCTCGATGACGAGATCGAGGTCGGGACGCTTCGCGAGCACGCCTGCGAGGAGAGACTCCATGAATGGCCGATCGGTATCGTCGCCGCCGAACTCCTCCACGTTGCGAGCGAGGATGTCGCGCGCTGCGTCGGGCGTCGCGTTCGTGGTATCCCACTCGAACAGGGTCTGGAGAACGACGGAACGTGCTAGGTGCCGATTGGCCATAAAGAGCTGATGCGTTTAAGAATACCGCACCGATGCAAAAACACACGGCGAGTGTATAACCCGTTGTGTGAATATCGCGTGTGCTTCACAATCCCGGAATCCACAAAATGAGTTCAGATGCGAGGCACTGAGAAGACGGCGACGGAGGCGTATGGGTTATACGACGACGGAGCCGTTGAGGCTCCGTAAGCGCTACGCGCGTTCTGACTGCGCTCGCTCGAAAGTGAATGACTTCACTTTACTCGCTCGCTTGCCAGTAACGACGCAGATGAATTTATTTTGAGGATTCCGGTTAGGAGCCGGCGTTGCCGCCCATACCGCTGCGCGCGGTTGCCTTGCCCTTGCCACCCGCGACCTTACCGAGGATGCCCGACTTGCGCTCGCGCTTCTCGGCCTTCGCGTTGGTGTTCTCGGCGTGCACATGCTCGTGCTCCGCAGCCTTCTCGCGCTTCTTCTTCTCATCCTTCTTGATCTCCTTCTTCGAGACGATCTGCTTGCCGCGGTACATGCCGGTGGCCTCGTCGAGGCGGTGCGGGAGGCGCAGGTTGCCGCTCTCCTTGTCGGTCACCACGGAAGCCGCGACCAGAGCGTGATGGCTCCGGCGATTGCGGGTGTGCGAACGGGTATGGCGCATTCGTACTGACATAGTGGGGATACCTTACCATAGGGCATTTTAAAGCGCTATCCCGGACATCGTCTTGCGCGAGCGGCACCATATGTAAGTATGCGGAGAGGCGGCAACCCTCAGCGGGACCTGAGTAAGGCAGCCTACGTTCCGCCGGGCCTTACGGGGCCCTACCCTATCGCCAGACCCGAAAGGATGGGCGATGTCATCGAGAACGCACTTTTCGTACCATGTCAGGAAACGGAAGGAAAGGAAGGAATACCGACCTCCCCCTGAGTCCACCAAGCCCCGTCGCACTGACCCTGGGTAAGCATCCTCCCCGCCTACCCAGCGCCAGGGCACGGGCGCCTCGGTCCTTGTAGGCCTCCGGCCTCGGACCATCGGGCCGCGCAGCTTCGCTGCGCGGCCCATCTCATTTCCATAGTCAGGCTTCCGCGAGCACGCGCGTAAGAAATGTGCGCCGGTGGAGGACGCAGGGGCCATACTGCTCGATGGCCGCATAGTGCGCCTTCGTGCCATACCCCTTATGCGCCTCGAACCCGTACTGCGGGAACTCCTGCGCGAGTTTTTTCATGTACCGATCGCGCGTCACCTTCGCCGCGATGGAAGCGAGCATGATGGCAGGTACCGTTCCGTCCCCGCCGATGATGGTCTCCTGCGCATATTCGGCCGGCGCTTTGAGCGAGCCGTCGAGATACACCCTCCCTTCCACCACTACCGGAAGAAGCGAGCGGACTCCCGCATGAAGCGCGCTACGGATGCATACCGCGATACCTTCACGATCGATCCGCTCCGCGCTCACGAGCCGCACGACCGCAGCAACCCGACCAGCCCGCACCTCTTCTTGAAGAATCGTGAACAGCGCTTCGCGCTTTTTTTCCGACAGTTGCTTGGAGTCGTTCAGTCCTTCGAAGACAGAAAAATCGTAACCTTCCTCGACGCGGGTGACGCCCACCGCGACCGGCCCGGCGAGCGGCCCGCGGCCCGCTTCATCCACACCAAGGAGATATCGCATCGAGTCCAGAATAGCAGAAGGCCGCATTCTCCGTGGACGGAGAATGCGGCCTCATGTTCACGCATGGCCCACCCTATGCTCGATCGCATTCAGCAGCGAGGCATGGAGCGGATAGAAGCTCTGGATGACCGGGACATCGAAGACGTACTGTTCGACTTCCGCGCTATAGCTGAAGGTCGACAGCTCCCCTTCCCGCCCGAGCTTCCTGAGGCTGTCCACCGAGCGCTCGAGCATTTCATTCAGGAACAGCTCGACGTATTCGAATTCGCCGTTCAGCGAGGCCTCGAGCACCTCCATGGGGCGGAAATCGAGGTCCGTAGCCGAGTCATGCACCTCGAGCGAGAGCAGATACTCGAATACGTCGCCGACGGACCCTGCGCACCCGAGAACGCATCCGGCAAGCGAACCGTGCCGAAGCATCTGAGTAGCGATGCGCCGCGACCGAATGGGAATGATCCCTCCCGGCGCAAGCGTTTCGATGTGCGGAATGATGCCCGCGAGAATCTTGAAGGCCGACGTGAGATCGAGGATCTCTTCGTCCCGCAACGTCTCGTAGTCATCCTTCTCGATCTCGAATTCCCGGGCCGTACGCGCGAAGCGCGGGTACCGGGTCCGGACCGACCAGTCGGCGTGCTGCCACGCCAAGAGCGCGAAGTACTCGATGCCCTTAACGGCCGCTTTCTCCTCAGGAGACCGCGGCGCCAGAAGCGTAGCCATAGCCATGAGCTATCTCCCTTGAAAGAACGGATTCCTGTACCCCTATTACACGCCGGCGCGCCCCCAGACGCAAGGGCGGGGATTACGCGATTTGATATCCTATAGCCATGCCGGGCAAATTCGTCCATCTCCACACCCACTCGCATTATTCGTTCCTCCAGGCGCTCCCAAAGGTGCCGGAGCTCGTGGCGGCCGCCGTGAAGGCCGAGATGCCCGCCCTCGGCATCACCGACGCCGGCAATCTCCACGGAGCCGTCGAGTTCTACAAGGCAGCGCAGAAGAAAGACCTGAAGGCCGTCATCGGCGTGGACGCGTACGTCGCTGCGCGCTCGCGCTTCGATAAAGCGCCGGGCGACGAGTCGAAGCGCTCGCGCCTTGTCCTGCTCGCCGAGAACAACGACGGGTACCAGAATCTCATGGTGCTCGTCACCAAAGCCTTCACCGAAGGACTCTTCGACCGGCCCCGCATGGACAAGGAACTGCTGCGCGAGCACAGCGCCGGACTCATCGCGATCATCCCCTCGTTTGCGGGCGAAGTCGCGCAGTACCTCAAAGCCGGCGACAAGGCGGGCGCCGCTGCATCGCTTTCGGAGTACGTGAGCATTTTCGGCAAGGACAATGTCTTCCTCGAAATCACCCACCATCCGAAGGTCGGCGGCCACGAGGAACGCATGCAGGAGATCATCGCGCTCAGCGAGGAGCTCTCCGTACCGGTCGTCGCGCAGCACGACGTCTATTACCTGAAGCCGGACGACCGCGAAGCGACCGAGGTCATGCGCCGCATTGCGCACGGCTCCGAAGGCCACAACGAGGAGGAAGACTTCTCCTTCGTCGCGGAAAAGGACATGCTCAAGTGGTTCAAGAGCCGCGAGGACGCGGTCTACCGCTCGGGCGAGATCGCCGAGCGCTGCAACGTCACCATGAACCTGGGCTCCTGGAACTTCCCTGCCATCCCGACGGAGCCCGGCAAGACGCACGAAGAGATGCTGCGCGAGAAGACCTACGCCGGCCTCGAAACGCGCAA
>CAZVJX010000015.1:0-11828 GCA_964627575.1 uncultured Candidatus Saccharibacteria bacterium | reverse complement strand
GGATGGCCTCGGCGCGATGGCCGCGCAGCGTGACGCGCGCCTGCTCGAGCTTCTCGCGCGCGAGCTTGAGCAGCATCGTGCGGCGCTCCGCAGTAAGCTCGGGGAAATTGACGCGCACACCCTGATCGTCGGAGCCGACACCGACGCCGAGGTCCGCGTCCGTGACCGCCTTCTCGATGGCCCTTACGAGGCTCTTGTCCCACGGAAGGATGCGGATGGTGCGCGCATCTTCCACGGTGATGGAACCGACCGCGTTCAGCGCGGTCGGGGTGCCGTACGCCTCCACCTTCACGCCGTCGAGGAGCGCGGGTGCGGCCCGCCCGGTGCGGATGCCGGTGAATTCGCGCGCGAGCCATTCCTCCGTATCCTTGATAGCGGTGTCCAGTTTCGAGAAGTCGTATGCCATGACGCCTAGTGTACCCCGCCAGAAATGACGTAACAATAAAGTGGGAACGAAGAACGCCCCGGCACTAGTGCCGGGGCGTTGAAATATTCCTAGGTAATGGTTTTGGGATCGTAGCCGCCGCCCTCCTTGGAGAGGATGGTGACCACGCAGGCGAGGGTGTTTTCCTCGAAGAATTCCTTTTCCGACACCTCTTGGACGGCGCCGTTCTCCCCTTTCTGGAGGAGCCAGCGGACCGGCTCGTTCTTTTCCTGCGCCTGCTGCTTCGCATGCGCGATGAGCGCGGTGTAGTAATCGGAGCAGGACTTCACCACATCGGTGACATGCTGCTCCTCGGCGGGAGAAGGCGGTATGATGCGCGGCTCGGGATCGGAGAGGATCGTCGCCGCGAACGTGGGCGTGGTTATGGAAAGAGCGAGAAGCGCACCGACAACACTGCGCATGGCGGTTCTCCATCTGCCGGACCTGAATGGCGCGGACCTATCCGCTGTTATAGCACCTTACGAGCGTTTCGGTAGCGGCGGGACGGTGAGCGACATATGCTCGAAGATGAGTTTCAGCGGCGCGGAACGCTCATGGAGTATGGGAATGAACCGCTCGAGATCGCGCATGAAAAGCCGGAGGTCCTCGCGCGGCGCTTCCTGCCAGGCGGTATAGGTCGCGGCGAGCAGCCCTTCCGCGAGCCGCAGCGCCTCGCCGCGCGCCGCCTGCTTCTCCTCGTCCTTGTCGGACTTCGCGCGGTCGAGGAGCTTTGCCACTACCTTCTCCCGTTCGGAAGCGGAGGCTTCAAGATATGCGGCGGCCTCGGGACTGATCGCCTTGCACGCTTCCACGGGAAGCGGCAGGAGGCGCGAGCGCAGCGTCGGCAGCAGGATGCCTTCCGTAGGCACGATGAGCACGAGCGTCGTGCCGGCAGGCGGTTCCTCGAACAGCTTCAGGAGCGCGTTCTGCGCCTCATGGAAAAGGCGCTCGACGGCAATGACGATAATCTTGCGGTCGCCCGAAAGCGGCGCCTGATCGGCGATGCGGATGACCCGCCGCGCATCGTCCACGGAAAAGAGTCCGTAGCGGAAGACGACGCGGTCGGGGTTATGCTCGCCGACGATGCCGAGCGATTCGCCGAGCGAAAGCGCGGCAGCGATGCCCGTTTCGCGATCGCCCACAGAGAAGAACGCATGGTGCGCCATGGGTACAGGATAGCAAAAGGAAAAACCCGGCAGCGGATGCTGCCGGGACAGGGCTGCGCTCTAGCGCTTCGAGATGATGCTCTGCCGGTAGGTATCGAGGTGGCGCAGCGCGACGCCGGTGCCGCGCGCGACGCAGTAGTACGCGTCGTTGGCGAGCTCGGCGCGCACGCCCGTGCGGCGGAAGACGAGCTCGGGCAGGTGGCGCAGCTGGGAGGTGCCGCCCGTGAGGATGATGCCGTTATCGATGATGTCGGAGGCGAGCTCGGGCGGCGTCTCCTGGAGGACTTTGCGGACGGCGCCCATCATCTCGCGCAACTCCCGGTTCATCGCCTGGACGACTTCGTTGGTCTTGAGCTCGATGGTCCGCGGCAGGCCCGTCACGAGGTCGCGACCCTTCACGTTCATGCCGATCTCTTCGGACAGGGGCACGGCGGCGCCGATCTGGATCTTCACCTCCTCCGCGGTCTTGTCGCCGATGGCGAGGTTGTACTGCTTCTTCACGTGGTCCACGATGGCGCGGTCGAGCTTGTTGCCCGCGCACTTCACGGAGGTCGAGGCGACGATGCCGCCGAGCGAGATCACCGCGACGTCGATGGTCCCGCCGCCGAGATCCGCGACCATGCGGCCCATCGGCTCCTGAATCGGGATGCCCGCGCCGATCGCCGCGAGGATGGGCTCCTTAACCACGTAGGCGTCTTTCGCTCCCGCCTTCACCGCCGCCTCGATGACGGCACGCTTCTCGGTCGAAGTGACACCGGCGGGCACCGATACGAGGACAGTGGGCTTCCATATATTGAATCGCCCGAGCGCCTTCTTCATGAAATAGCGGAGCATCGCTTCGGTGACGCGGTAGTCCGCGATGACGCCGTCCTTCATGGGGCGGTAGGCGGTGATGGAGTCCGGCGTACGGCCGATCATCTGCTTGGCTTCCGCGCCGATCGCGAGGACCTTGTTGTTTTCGGTGGAGACGGCGACGACCGAGGGCTCGTTCAAGACCACTCCCTTGTCGGGCAGGAACACCAATACATTGGTCGTTCCCAAATCTATCCCGAGCTTCGGTGAGAGCATCGCCATAGCGTTCGCGTATGATACCGTGCGGCCTTTCCTCTCGGCAAATCACCAGCGCGCCGGCCGCGCCCGGATGCTACAATCCGAAGGACATGCCGGCAGAGGAGCTGAATTTCAGGATCGAGGGAGGTCATTCCCTGTCGGGCTCCATCGAGACCAATCGCTCCAAGAACGGCGCCGTCGCCCTCCTCGCCGCTTCCCTCCTTAATAAGGGCACGACGACGCTGAAGCGCGTGCCGAAGATCGAAGAGGTGAACCGCCTCGTCGAAGTCCTCGAATCCATCGGCGTTACGGTCGCACGAGACGACCACACCATCACCCTCACGCCGCCCGAGCGCATCTCGCTCGAGACGATCGACCGCGAAGCGGCGATACGCACGCGCAGCATTCTCATGTTCATCGGCCCCCTGCTCCACCACTTTGCCGCATTCGACATTCCGCAGTCCGGCGGCTGCGACTTCGGCACGCGCAGCGTGCGCCCGCACCTGTGGGCGCTCGAGCGCTTCGGGGTCTCCATCGAGGCGAAAAGTGACCGCTTCGTCGTGAGCCACGCGGGTCTTTCGACCGCGACCGTCATCCTCAACGAGTCGAGCGACACCGCCACCATCAACGCGCTCCTCGCCGCTTCGCGCATTCCCGGCACCTCCGTCATCAAGTACGCGAGCGCCAACTACCAGGTGCAGGAGATCTGCGCCTTCCTGCGCAGCCTCGGCATCGCGATCGAGGGCGTCGGGACCACCACCCTCACCGTAACCGGCATCCCCGAGATCCGTATGGATGTCGAGTGCACCATCGGCGAGGACCCAACGGACGCGATGTTCTTCATTGCCGCAGCCGCGACCACCAAGTCGGCACTCACCGTCACCCGCGCACCCATCGAGTTCCTCGAGATCGAGCTCGCCACCCTCGAGAAGATGGGACTGTCGTTCACCGTCGAGAACGCCGGTGTCTCCGAGAACGGCATCACCAAGCTCGCGGACATCCGCATTATGCCGTCCGAGCTCGTCGCCTTCCCCGAGCGCATCCACCCGCGCCCCTACCCCGGCCTCAACATTGATAACCTTCCCTTCTTCGCCGTCATCGCGACGCAGGCCCGGGGCGATACGCTCATCAATGACTGGGTGTACGAGAAGCGCGCCATCTACTACACCGAGCTCGACAGCCTGGGCGCCGCCACGCTCCTCCTTGATCCTCACCGCATCCAGATCACGGGCCCGAAGAAGCTGCGCGCGGCTGATATCGTCGCGCCTCCGGCGCTCCGCCCCGCCTCCATCCTCATCATCGGCATGCTCGCGGCGAAGGGCACCTCCATGCTGCGCAACGTCTACATCGTGAACCGCGGCTACGAGGCGCTCGCCGAGCGTATCAAGTCCATCGGTGGCGCTATTGAGCAAGTCTAGTGCTATCCTAGATAGCTAGACGGGAGACCTGGTTCTTCCCCTCTCCAGGCTTCCGCGACTGGCCGCGCTCGTCCCGAGCGCGGCCCTTTTTTGCTACACTGAATGCATGAAGTCCATCGGCGATTTCCTTCACCAGGGACTTCCCGAAAAGAAAGCGCGCAAGACCGAACGCGGCGAACTCATGCGCTTCTTCCAGCGCCAGCTCAATTACTCCCGCGCACGGGACGGCCTCCCCATGCTCACGATGTCCCGCATGGGCAAGACCCTCGAAGGCATCCCGACCGACGATCTCTACTACCTCAAGAGTGTCTGCAGCAAAGCGAAAACCTTCAGCAAAAAATTTTGGTGGGAGATAGACCCGAAGAAGCACGTGCCCGAGAACAAGCAGCCGTTCTGAATTGACACATGTTCAGTTCATCGGTACTATTCTCGAGCCTCCGCACAAAGGCAAAGGTGTTATGAACCTGACCATCGTGCCTCGGGCCCGCCGCAGGGTCCTTCCCGCTCCCCACTGGAGCGCCAGCGCATCCTCGGAGTCTCGCGAGAGACAGCCGGGCAGCTGATGAGACCCGAGGGTGCGCTGCATGCTCTTTCCATGATCAGTTCCCGACGCGCGCCCTCATGCGCGAGCGCCGGCGACAACCCCGTCTTCGATTGAAGGCGGGGTTTTTGGTATATAGTCTTCGCATGGCTGCGCTCCCGGTACTCCAGGACGGCGACCCGGTACTCCGCCGGGTGGCTGAACCCGTGCCCGAGCACCTCTTCGGAAGCAGCGAACTCGCGGCGATCCTGCGCGACATGGCCGATACCCTCGACGGGCAGCCAGACGGCGTTGCCCTCGCCGCCCCCCAGGTTGGCATTCCCTACCGCATCTTCATCGTGCGCCATGACCGCATGGAGCGCGACGAGGAAGCCGCGAAGCGCATGGGTCCCACCCTGGGAGTATTCCTCAATCCCCAGATCGTGAGATCCTCCCGGAAGCAGGAGGAGATGCAGGAAGGCTGCCTCTCGGTGCGTGGCATCTACGGCACCACGCTCCGCCATGAACGCGCGACCGTGCGGGCACAGGACGAGACGGGCGGCACGTTCGCGCGCGGCGCGGGCGGCATCCTCGCGCAGGCATTCCAGCACGAGATAGATCACCTGGACGGCATTCTGTTCACCGATCATGCCGAGGAGCTTCACCGGCCCACCGAAGAAGAACATGCAGCCGAGCACGCCTAGATTCGCCTACTTCGGGACTCCATACGTGGCGCGCGATACGCTCGCGCTTTTGGTCGAGCATGGCTACATCCCGACGATCGTCATCACGTCCCCGGATGCGGCGCGCGGCCGCGGCATGGCGCTGACCCCGTGCGAGACGAAGGCCTGGGCGCTCGAGCACGGGCTGCCGGTGCTGTCGCCCGAAAAGATCACGCACGAATGTGTTGCCGATATGGCCGAGTACGGCTGCGAGTACGCGCTCGTCGTCGCCTACGGCAAGATCCTTCCCGTGGCGCTCATCGAAGCGTTCCCGAAGGGCGTCCTCAATATCCACTATTCCCTCCTGCCGAAATACCGCGGGGCCTCGCCCGTCGAGGCTGCGCTTCTCCACGGCGACACCGTAACCGGCGTCGCCATCCAGAGGATGGTGCATAAGCTCGATGCCGGCGACGTACTCGCGACCCGCGAGGTCGCCATTGACCCGGACGAGACGACGCGCGAGCTGCGCCCGCGCCTCATTCGCGAAGGAGCCGAACTCCTCGTTGATACGCTCCCGGCATTCGTCGCGGGCACCGCGACCGCGACGCCGCAGAATGAAGCGGAAGCGACTCATTCGGGAAAGATAAAGAAAGAAGAAGGCTTGCTCGCCTTCCCCGGAAACGATGCCGAAAACTGGAACAAGTACCGCGCGTTCGCGGAATCCCCGGGCACGTATTTCTACATGGTGCGCGACGGTAAGCCCTTCCGCGTGAAGGTGAAGACCGCGAAACTCCGCCATGACCATTTCACCCCCGAGCGTGTGGTGCCGGAAGGTAAGCCCGAGACCGACTACGCTGCGCTTCTGATGACTTCCCGACCGGCCGGCCCCGACGAAGTTCCGGCATAGCAAAAGGCCCGCATCGCTGCGGGCCTGCTTAGTGTCTCGACGCCAGGGATATCATGCGCACATACCGGTAGTCGCCGGTTTTGGGATCGAGCGCTCTGATCCTGCCGTCCGCGTCCTTGAAGATGACGAGGGGCTTTAGATCACTGCGCTGATGCCACTCCGTGGGCCCAGGCCTGCTCGTCTGAACGAATTTCTTGCCCTTGTTTCCATTTGCCATCGGTTTCCTCCTTTCTCTTCGGACGCGTCTGCGGCGCGCCCGTCGGCTGCCCGAAGCGGTGCGAACCGACGTCGTTATAGGCTCTGTCGAAGGCGAGGACCTTCAGTAACGCATCGAACGTGAGCATGCGATCTCCTTCCGCACGGAGGATACCACCGTAGTCCTCGGAACGGAACATGTCTTCAGGCTATAGAGACGGCAAAGCAAAAGGCCCGCATCGCTGCGGGCCTTGATCGTGGACGGGACTGCTACACGACCATCCAGTGGGTCGAACCGAGAGGCAAGAGGACTTCCACCCACTCACCGCGCCCGACATGGAAGATCATCTTCCCGCCACCTTTGGGTTGGGGTTTCGGCGGCGGCTCATAGAGGCCGCGCCGACGAGCAGCTTCCCGGAGTGACGAGCGCTTCACGGGTAGTTGGGTGAAGTGCCTCTCGTTCTCATTGGGCCCTTTCGTATTCATCCCCAATCGCACCATTACCGGCTTCCCTTCTGTTGAACACCCTAAGCGGCACACTACCGGAAACCGCTCGAGAACGCTAGGCGGGGCGCATGAAGAGCGTTTTCAGTCTCGCGCCGCTGCGCCGCAGGAGCGAGTGCCGCTTCTTATGGTCCCGGCGCAGCTCTTTGCCAAGTTCGCTCGTCATGCGATCGAGCGCGGTGCGGAGCGTCTCCGCGACCGCCCGCGCGTAATACCGTTTCCCTTCGAGGGTAAGGGCGCAGTCGGCGTACCAGATATCGCCGTTCTGATGCGCTTCCGTATGCTTGCCAAGATCGGCGTAGGCGATCGGATCGCTTCCGGTCTTCCCTACGTATTTTTCGAGCGATTGTATCTTACGGGTCGCGAGCTCGATAATGTCCGGCTCGAGCTCGTAATTCGTTCCCTTGAATCGGATCTGCATGGGCCGAGAGATTAGCTGCTAATCCAGGTCTCTGTGCTCACCGGTGTCGTTCGCAATACGGAACGACAACGACCGGGCACCCAGCGGGTGCATGTCCTAGCTATCTTACGGATGCGACCCGAACGTATCGTGAAGATACTGCATGATGTCCTGCGACTCGTACATCGAGATCCCGGCCTCGTCGTCCACCATGAACGGCATCTGCTTCTTACCGCCGAGCGCCACGAGCTCCTCTTCCACGCCGGGCTCGTGAATGTCTTTGAGGATAAGCGGCGCCTCCACCTCGTGCGCGACCGCCACCGTCTTCTGGCAGAACGGGCAGTCGGGATTGATATAGAGCGTGATCATTCGAGCCCAGTATAGCAAGACGCCGCAGCCAGGGGCTGCGGCGTCAGAAGCTTTCACCGGGTGAGGTACGAACGCGCCACGCGGAAGAGTTCCTCCTCCGACGCGCCGCGGATCATACGGAAGCGCACGCCTCGATAGCCGGGCCGGTCGATCGGCATCAGGAAGCCGTCGGGGCCGACGAGCTCGCGCGTGTCGGGCACGAAGGTGTGCGGCGGATACAGGGACGCGTACGGGACGTGGTACTCGTAGGGGTCGAATCCTTCCGATTGCCGATTGACTTTCCGGCACACGCCGATGACTGCGTAGTACTTGCGGCCCTGGGGAGAGGACTTGAAATGCTCGTAGATCCCGCAGGGCACGAAGCCCCGGATCTCCCGGTCCGCTTCGCTCCCGTTCTCCGGATGGTCCCGGATGAGCTTTTCGCAGCGCGCATGGAGCGCGAGCGCGTCAGCATATTCCATAGCGCTATCTCCTCTCTGGCGCTTCTGGCGAGCACCCTACCACACCTTGTCCCCGTTGCCGAATCGCTATTTTCCGCTAGAATACGGCAGTCCTCCTTCGGGAGGATTTATTCCGCGGTAGCTCAGTGGTAGAGCGGTCGGCTGTGGGACATGGGTTGGTATACTCTAAGGTGTATGCCGGAGACCCGAACCTACGCAGATCGTGCCGAATATTTGAAGAAAGCGGTTGCGGCTCGACGAAAGAAGATTCGCGATATGGCACTCGAATATGCCGGTGGCAGGTGCAGATTGTGCAGGTACAGCAAAAGCACTCGAGCTCTTTCCTTCCATCATCGCGATCCAAAACAGAAGGATTTCGGTCTTTCTATGAAAGGCATCACACGCTCATGGGAGAAAACGAAGAAAGAACTCGATAAGTGCGTATTGCTCTGCGCTAACTGCCACATGGAAGTGCACGACGGCGTGACGCAGCTTCCTAGAGGAATCTAGGTAGAAAACGAGGTGAATTGCTGGAAGCCCTAACGAGCGAGACGAGGGTAATCAGCAGCCAAGACTCGCAAGAGTAAGGTTCAGAGACTATCCCGTAAGGGAGTACACGCCGAAAGGCCTGGAAGCGCCTCGCATCGAGAACCGATGATGATATAGTCCACCCCTTTCCGAAAGGATTGGATAATGTGTAACCGATTGGTCGTAGGTTCGAATCCTACCCGCGGAGCCGAGTGAGTGAAATGAAAGCGTCCCCTCCTCGGGGACATTTTCATTTCCGAGCGAGGCGACAGCGGGCAAGCGTGCAAGCAAAGCTTACCCGCGGAGCAGCATTTCCGAAGGTAATTGACACCGCTCCCTCGGCGCGTATTACTTACTCCGGATACGGGAGTACACCAATGATTCAGAGAACCGTGACTCTGCGGCAGGACGTCCGCGCCTTCCAGCGCTACGGCGGCCCGGACAGCAAGATGCTGTGCCAGTGCCGCGGCCCGTCGCCCATCTCCCTTCCCCAAGGGACGGAGGTGACGATCGACGACGTCGATTCCATGATCTACGACCATCGTGACCACACGGTCGCCTACGTCCTCCTCGACGATGGCGAAGGCTGCTACGTGCTCGTTAGCGAGCTCGCCATGCCCGAGCTCCTGAACTGATCGTCTAGACAGAAAAAACTTCACCGCCCTCCCGGGCGGTGTTCTTTTACTTTACGCGAATCGGCGGCACCTAGCCCACCAGCGACCACAGTATCGTCTCGTCATTCAAGCCGTTTTCCCGACCTTCCGTGATGATTTCCAGCAACCGCTCGTCCGTCATATCGTTCTTATGTGCCATCCTCACTTTCTCGGCCTCGCTTTTCCCATCCCTATGACAAATTCATAAGGATATGCTAGAATACAGGCGTCAAACACAGCGCTGCACACGGAGATTTGAGTCGAATTCTCACACAGCCTCCTGTACTTGGTAGTTATCAAGTGCTTTCAGACTCATATTGCTATGCAGCAAGGAACTATCGCTCGCCTCACGGATAAGGGCTTCGGATTCATCAAAGTCGACGGAATGGACAAGGACCTTTTCTTCCATTCGAAAGAGCTCGTCGGCGTGAATTTCGACGACCTTCGCGAGGGCGAGAAGGTGCAGTTCGAGGTCGGCGAGGGCCCGAAGGGACCGAACGCCACCCAGGTCTCGAGGATCTAACGATGGGAGCGCCCTCGGGCGCTCTTTCGTTTTTTATCAATTACACGCGCGTTATGGAAACTGGCAAAATCGTGCAGCTTCTCGAGCGGGATTCGGGCTTCATACAGCGGACCGGCGTGAAGGAGCATCTCTTCTTCCACGCGGACGGCCTCTCGAATCTCCGGTTCGGCGACCTGCACATAGGGGATCGGGTCCGCTTCATGGTCACGGAGAGCCGCAAGGGCCCATACGCGACGAACGTCAGCAGGAATGCGGCGAAATAAGGTACGGAATCATGGCTACAGTGAAGAACAGTCACGGGGTGAGCTCGAACAACAACCCGAGGAAGACGCGTAAGACCAAGAAGCGCCTTGCAGCGAAAAAGGTCCTGCTTGCGAGCAGGACCGCAAAGCGCCGCTAGGCGGTTCGAGGGCGAAGAGCTAGGCTGCTGCCTTCTTGGCAACGGCCTTCTTTTTCGTAGCTGCCTTGACCGGAGCCATGTGCTTGCGCACCTCGCTCGTAAGGGCTTCCTTGCGGCTCGCGTCTTCGAGCATGGCCGTCAGCTTCTCGAGCGTGCGTTCGATGGCATCGAGGCGATGAAGGACATCGTCTATGCGGGAGTCCTTCTCTATGCGGACGGGCGCCGTATCCGCAGAGCGGAACGCCGGGCGGCGTTCGAAACGCGGCGTGCGCTGGCGCTCGCTTCCGGTATCCGGGGTGAAGCAGTCGCGGCAGTACACCGGCTTCTTGCCGTTCGGACGGAACGGCACCTGGGTCGCCTTGTGACATTTATTGCACTCCGCGTCGAAGAGCTCCTTCTTCTCGAACGAGCGGCCGCGCGGGGCGAAGCCCTGGCCGCCACGGGAAAAAGAGGGGCGTGCATTCCCCGAACGGAAGTTCTTCTTGAAATCAGGCATGGAATTACGTAGCTGCGCGGTCAATAAGACGAGTTATGTACGGCTTAGTTGTGAAATAGGGAGCACGAATGCTCGTAAGCCGCACATAACTGGTCTCATGGAGTACGAGGCAGTGATGCAATAATACTAAATTGCTGTCAGTATGTCAAGTATCTCCAGCCGAAGTCCCTCCCCTAGATCTAGCGAGTCCTGCTCTGCACGAATTTTTGCGCCGGGCTCAGTTCCTTATCCGTCCGGTGTGAGCACCCCGCCCAGCAGCACGGGCGGCGCATGCCGCCATGCATTTTCGAGAGCCCTTTCTTGATCCGGATAGCGCGGGTCTCCGCTTTCGCGCCTGAGGTCACCCAGCAGATCCATTCGTTGCGCGCCAAGGGCGTGATGTCCTGCCAGAGCGCGAGGACTTTCTTGTCGCGAAGGATAGCTGCCCGGAAATCTGCCGGAAGCTTGTGCACCGTACCGTTCGCGAGAGCCTGTGCCATACGCACGCAGCATAGCACCGTCCTGCTCTTTCTTCATGAACGAGAGCGACCGCGGCTTCGCCTCTTCACCGAATCTCTGCGCCGCATGCCGGAGAATAGGGCGTACCAATAATTACGCACGTATGAAAAAGTACTTCGTGCTGTATATGGCTGCCGCAAAGGATTTCCAGGACATCATGAGCCGGATGGGGAGCATGACTCCCGAGGAGCAAAAGGCCGGGATGAAGGAATGGGAAGATTGGGCCAAGACTACGAGCGGCGTCGCCGACATGGGCGCGCCGCTCGGCAAGACGAAGCGCGTGACGGCGGACGACATCAGCAATACCCGCAACGAGATCGGCGGGTATTCCATCATCGAGGCCGACAGCCATGACGCGGCCGCCAAGATGATGCAGAGCAATCCGCACTTCAAGATGATCCCGGGCGGCTGGATCGAGGTGATGGAGATCATGCCGATGTAAGGGACTGCCGCCGGTTTCCCCCGGCCGGCAAACCAGGGTGGTGTGGTGTATACCGGTGCTATAGTACCGCTATGGTCACGTTACCCGCCTCGCTCACTGGCAAGCGCCTCCTCATCGTTGAGGACGACTGGCTCCTCCAGAACCTCCTTTCCACCAAAGTGGCGCCGCTGCGCGACCGGGGCGCCACCATAGACTGCGCGTTCGATGGCACCAAGGCCATCGAGTTCGTGAAG
>CAZVJX010000014.1:0-11983 GCA_964627575.1 uncultured Candidatus Saccharibacteria bacterium | reverse complement strand
GCGCCGCTGCGCGACCGCGGCGCCACCATAGACTGCGCGTTCGATGGCACCAAGGCCATCGAGTTCGTGAAGGCTAACAAGCCCGATGTCGTCCTTCTCGACATCCTCCTCCCTGGCATGACCGGGTTCGAATTCCTGGAGACCGTCCAGAAGGAAGACCCCTCCTTCAAGACCGTGCCGGTCATCGTATTCTCCAACTTGACGGCCGATGCCGACCGCGCAAAGGCGGAAGCGCTCGGTGTACACGAATTCATGCATAAAGCTGACTCCTCCCTCGAGGAGATCGTGGAGAAGATCGCGACGCTCCTCACCGCGAACTGAAAAGAAACGCAACCGCCGCCCTTTGGGCGGCGGTTTTGTTTTAGAAATCCTCGGAATCAATATAGAAGACCTTCGCCCACGTCGCATGGATGGTAGCGAGCGATCCGGGCACGAAAAGCAGGTAGGAGATGGCACTCGCGAACAGAAGGACGATACCCGCGAGGAGGTACACCCATACCGGAATGCCCTTCGCACCCGGTTTCCGGTAGAGCGGCGCGTCATGCCCCACCGCGCCGCTCATCCGGAGGGTCGCGGCAGCAAGCGCACCGTTCACGTCTTCCGTGGCCCAGCCCAGCTTGAGGCAGCGCGCAGCGATCGCCGGGTCATCGAGGCCTTTTCTGCGCGCCTTCAGTACTTCGGCGAGAAGTTCCGGACTGGCCATAGGGGATACCGCCAGAATAGCACTGGCGCCGCTCTGCCAAGGGCGTTGTCCGCACCCCTACTCGCGGGTCATATACCAATACGCTGCATAGCCCAGGCCAAGCAGGAGCGCGACCCCGAAGATGTACCGGTGCGCCACGAAGAGGAGGACCGAGGAATGTCGGCCGAAGAAGAAGCCCGCCGCGATGAATGCCGAAACGCCCACCAGGATGCCTGCGATGTTGTACGCGAGGAAGGTGCGGTAGCGCACCTGATAGACCCCAGCCAGAAACGGCGTCACGAGATTAAACGGCCCGATGAGGCGCGCGAGGAAAATAGCAGCGTCACCGAAGCGGGCAAAGAACGCTTCTCCGCGGTGATAGTTCTTCAGATTGAATACGCGGCGCCCTTCCTTGAAGAGCGCATGCCCCACTCTGCGGCCAATCCAGTAGTTCACCGAATCCCCTGCCGCAGCGCCGAGATAAAGGGCGGGCGCCACGAACGCGAGCGAGAGCGTACCCTGCCCCGCGAGAATCGAGCCGCCCAGCAGGAAGAGCTCGCCCGGAATGAAGACGTTCGTCCCGATGAGGGTCTCGAAGAACATCCCGCAGGCAAGCACGCCGTACGCGAGGTCCGGATGCATCGCCAGCCAGGCGGTGAAGTATTGGATCGAAAGAAAGTGGAGCAACATAGCTCCTGCGAGTCTACTTCTTCAACCCCGCTCCTCGGATAAAGAGGAACAACGCCCCCAGGAACGCGACCAGCGTGAAGCCGCCCATGACCGCAAAGCAGATCGCGATCGAGATGTCGGTGATGCCCAGGAAGCCGTACCGGAACGCGTTCACCATATAGAGGATGGGATTGAAGAGCGAGAGCGTGCGGAAGAACGGCGGAAGCTGCTGGACCGAGTAGAACACCCCGCCGAGATACGTGAGCGGGGTGAGCACGAAGGTCGGAACGATGCTGATGCCGTCGAAATTCTTCGCGAAGATGCCGTTAATGAGTCCCAGGCAGGAGAAGAGGAGCGAGGTGAGGAGCGCCGCGCCGATGATGACGAAGATGTTGTGGATCGCGAGGTGCGTGAAGAAGAGCGACACGACGATGACGAGTGCGCCCACCATGATGGCGCGCAGCACGCCGCCCGTGACGAAGGCGAGGATAAGCGCCCACATCGGCATGGGACTCACGAGCTGTTCATCAATGGTGCGCTGCCACTTGGCGAAGTAGAAGGTGGAGACCGTATTCATGAACGAGCTCGTAATGAGCGACATCATGACGAGGCCGGGCACGATGAACTGGATGTACGGAAAACCGCCTACGCTCCGGAGCTGGCTGCCGATGAACGTACCGAAGATGGCGAAGTACAGGGACATCGTGATGACTGGCGGCAGCAGGGTCTGGCTCCAGATGCGCACGATGCGCACGAAGTCCTTGCGGACCATCGTGTAGTAGCCGGTGATGATGGGTGACCGTTCCATACGCTATTTCTTGATGAGGTTAACGAACACCTCCTCCAGCCGCGAGCCCGAATTGCGGATGTTCACGACCTGGATGCCCGTCGAGGAGAGCTTACGGAAGGCTTCGTTCACCGTCTCGCCAGGCTTTAAGGTCAGCTCGAGCGTCGTATCGTCCACCTTTTTGATCTTGAGGTCGCGGAGTAGCACTTCATTGGCCTTCAGGACGGGCTCGGCGGTGTCGAGCAAGAGCGTCACGTAGTTGAGCTTACTGATGAGTTCCTTCACCCCGCCCTCCGCGATGATGTCGCCTTTATTGATGATGGCGACGCGGCGGCAGAGGATCTCGACCTCTTCAAGGTAGTGGGTCGTGAGCACGATGGTCGTTCCCTGCTCGTTCAATTCCCGCAGGAAGTCCCACATGCCGCGGCGCAGCTCGACGTCCACGCCGGCGGTCGGTTCATCGAGCAAGAGAACCTTGGGCTCGTGCACGAGCGCCCGGGCGATCATAAGACGGCGCTTCATGCCGCCCGAGAGGGCCTGCGCCATGTCCTTACGCTTCTCCCAAAGACCGAGCTTCGTGAGCACCTTCTCGGCACGCACCTTGGCTTCGCTGCGCGGGATGCCATAGTAACCGGCCTGGTCGAGGATGATGTCTTCGACCTTCTCGAAGATATTGAAATTGAATTCCTGCGGAACCAGACCGATGAAAGTCTTCGCGTAGTCCGGGTTCGCGTCGGTCGAGACGCCGCATACTTCGACCGTGCCTTCGGTCTTGAGCGTGAGGCCTGCGACGATGCCGATAAGCGTGGACTTGCCGGCGCCGTTCGGACCGAGAAGCCCGAAGAATTCGCCCTGCGCAATCTCCATCGAGACGTCCTTCAGCGCTTCCGTACCCGTATCGTAGACCTTCTTGACATTCTGTACCCGAATCGCCGGAATGGAATTCGCCATAGAATAAGGCCAGTATAGCATTTCGCCTTTTTCGGCTACCATTGGGGATTATGCGGCTCCCTCCCTACCCCGCACTCGCGCGATTCGCGCGCTACAGCGCGGTGGGCGTCTCCACGCTCGGGCTCGACCTTCTCATGCTCGCGGGCATGACGGAGCTCCTCCATATCCCCTATGCGCTCGGCACGCCGATCGCGTTCCTCATCGCAGTCTCGCTCAATTACCTCATCTCCCGCGCGGTTGTCTTCCGCGGTACAGAGCGCCCGTTCCATCACGGCTATGCGCTCTTCATCCTCTTCGCGCTCCTCGCCGCCGGCGCCATCACCGGCGCGGTATACCTCCTCGTCACGTATGCGCATCTCTATTACCTGCTCGCGCGCGTGCTCGTCGCGGGGGTCATCGGCATCGCGAATTACCTCGGCAATCTCCATCTGAACTTCCGCGTCGCCGGCAAGCACGACTAACGCGCGCTTGAAAACTTTTTATCAACACAATATATGCGGTAGAGACGACCCGTTTCGCGGTATGGTGAAAGGAAATGAGGCCGCTGCGCGTCCTAATGTTCGGTTGGGAGTTTCCGCCCTTCAATAGCGGCGGACTGGGCGTGGCGAGCGAAGGCATCGCTCGCTCGCTCGCCGACCTCGGTGCCGAGCTGACGCTCGTGGTTCCGAAGCGCCTCCCGCTCTCCTTCCCCTACGCACGCCTCGTCTCCGCGGAGATAGAGAAGCTCACGATGTACGGCATCCATTCGGAACTCCATCCGTACAAGTCCACCGGCACCCATGCCGTGCTCGCCGACGGCACCCCGGTCTATGGGAAGGACCTCCCTTCCCAGGTGCGCGCCTACGCCCATGCGGCGAAGAAAATCGCCGCTGAGATACCGCATGACGTCATTTACGCCCACGACTGGCTGTCCTTCGGCGCCGGCATGGAAGCGAAGTCGCTCTCGGGGAAGCCCCTCATCGCCCATGTCCACGCGACCGAATACGAACGCAACGGCGAGAACGGCGGCAACGAGGAGATCTACGCGCTCGAACGCGCGGGAATTCATGCCGCGGACCGTGTCATCGCGGTCTCGGGCCGCACGAGGAACGCCATCGTCTCGCAGTACGGCGTCCCGCCGGCGAAGGTCGCGGTCGTGCATAACGGCATAGACGAGAAGAGCGCACTCTCGGGCGGCAATCCCGATACGTCGCGCCTCAAGGTACTCAAGGATGCCGGCTACAAGCTTGTCCTCTTCATGGGTCGTCTCACGCTCCAGAAAGGCCCTGACTATCTGCTGAAAGCAGCCAAGCGCGTGCTCGAGTACGACGATAAGGTCATGTTCGTCATCGCGGGCGCCGGCGACATGGAGCGCGCGCTCGTGCGGCAGGCAGCGGAGCTCGGCATAGGCGACAACGTCCTCTTCCCCGGATTCCTGCGCGGCGCCGAGCAGCACGAAGCATGCGCGCTCGCCGACCTCTTCGTGATGCCCAGCGTCTCCGAACCCTTCGGCCTTTCGGCGCTCGAAGCGATGCGGCTCGGAGTCCCAGCCCTCGTCTCGAAGCAGTCGGGCATCGCCGAAGCCACCAAGCATGTGCTCACGTCCGATTTCTGGGATACGGAGGAGATGGCGAACAAGATCCTCTTCACGCTCCATGCGAAGAACCTGAAGCGCATGCTCGCCCGGGAGGGCCGCAGGGAGAGCGAGCGGCTTTCGTGGGGCGCGGCAGCCGGAAAGATACGCGGACTCTTCAATGACGCGCTTGCGCCGGCTCCCGCGCCCGCGTTCGCCTACGCCTGATATGGCTTCCGTCTGCTTCTACTTCCAGATCCACCAGCCCTACCGCGTGAAGCGGTACCGGGTCTTCGACATCGGCGAGGATCCCGAATATTTCAATGACGGCAGCGAGTCGAACCTCAACAACGCGCGTATCCTCCGGAAAGTCGCGGAGAAGTCCTACATCCCCGCCACCGATCTGCTCCTCGTCCTCCTCGAGCGGCATCCGGAATTCAAGATAAGCTTCTCGATCTCGGGCATCGCGCTCGAGCAGCTTACGCAGTATGCGCCTGAGGTGGTCGAGAAGCTCCGGAAGCTGGTCGCGACCGGCCGCGTCGAGCTTCTCGGCGAGACCTACTACCATTCCCTCGCCTTTTTCACCTCCGTTCCGGAATTCGAGCGCCAGGTCGCGATCCACCAGGATGCTATGGAGGATGTCTTCGGCTATACCCCGAATGTCTTCCGCAATACCGAGCTCTCCTATACGAACGATCTCGGGAAGTGGGCGCAGTCCCGCGGCTATAAAGGCATACTCGCGGAAGGCTGGGACCCGGTGCTGGGCTGGAGGAGCCCGAATTTCGTCTACCGTCCGCAGGGCGTCGAAGGCATTGCGCTCCTTCTCAAAAACTACCGCCTTTCGGACGATATCGCCTTTCGCTTCTCGTCGCGCGAGTGGTCCGAGTGGCCGCTGACCGCACCTAAGTTCGCGGGCTGGGCCTCGGCCTTCCGAGGCAACGCCGAGACGCTCAACCTCTTCATGGACTTCGAGACGTTCGGCGAGCATCAGTGGAAGGACACCGGCATCTTCCAGTTCCTCGAACAGCTGCCCTCCGAGCTGCTCCAGTATCCGGACATGGACTTCAAAACGCCGTCGGAGGTCATTGCGAGCTACCCGGTGCGCGATGAAGTGGACGTGCCGCATGTGCTCACCTGGGCCGATACGGACCGCGACCTCACCGCATGGCTCGGCAACGATCTGCAGCGCACGGCGCATGAGAGCATCCACGCGCTCGAGGGCCGCGTGCTGTCGACCGAGAACGACGACCTCATAGATCGCTGGCGGCGGCTCCAGACCTCCGATCACTTCTACTACATGTGCACGAAGTGGTCCGACGACGGGGACGTGCATGCGTACTTCTCGCCCTACGAGTCGCCGTACGACGCGTACATCGCGTACATGAACGCGCTGCAGGACCTGCGTCTGCGCCTTAAGTACTTGGAAGCGGTATGAGGTCGCTTGTCCTCGCCAATGGCCAGATGCTCGTCGCGCTCGACCGCCGCGGCCAGGTCCGCGACCTCTATTACCCGCACGTCGGGCTCGAGGACCACGTCGGCGCCGGCATGGTGCATCGCATCGGGGTATTCGTAGACGGCGCCATCTCCTGGTTCTCCGAGGACTCGCACTGGCATATCGAGGTCCGCTGCGAGGAGGATTCGCTCAAGAGCGATATAACGGCTCGGAACGAGGGCATCGGCGTCGAACTCTCATTCTCCGACATCGTCTACAACGAGAGCGCGATATTCCTGCGCCGCATACGCGTGAAGAATCTCCGGGAGGACTTCCGTCCCATTACCGTCTACCTCTGCGCCGAGTTCGAGATCTACCGCTCCGCGACCGGCGATACCGGCTACTACGACCCGGAGACTCCGGCGATCATCCACTACAAGGGGGAACGCGTGTTCCTCGTCTCCGCCCAGATAGACGGGCAGCCCTTCAAGGATTTCGCCGTCGGTCTCACCGACATAGACGGCAAGGAAGGCACGTTCCGGGACGCCGAAGACGGTCACCTCTCGGGCAACGCGGTCGAGCACGGCATCGTGGATTCGGCCATCGCCCTCTCGGGCGAGTACAACGGCGGCGAGGAAAAGACGCTCTATTACTGGATTACCGCGGGCACGTCCATACAGGAGGCGAAGGAGCTGCATGCCGACCTCATTCATAAATCCCCCGAGCACCTCCTCACCACGACCGGCAACTACTGGAAAGCCTGGGTCAATAAATATGACTGGAGCTTCTACGGACTCACCGAGGAACACATCGCGCTCTTCAAAAAATCCCTCATGATGGTCCGGGCGCATATGGATAACGACGGCGGCATCATCGCCTCGCTCGATTCCGACATGCTCGAGCACGGCAAGGATACGTACGCCTACGTCTGGCCGCGCGACGGTGCGTACGGTGCGCTCGCGCTCGAGCTCGCGGGCGATCCCAATACCGCCGAGAAATTCTTCTCGTTCAGCAATCGCACACTTACCGAGGCTGGCTACTTCATGCATAAGTACCTGCCGGACGGCGCGCTCGGAAGCTCCTGGCATCCGTGGGTCAAGGACGGCCAGCCCCAGCTCCCTATCCAGGAGGACGAGACCGCGCTCGTTATCTACACCCTCGCCGAGCACTACAAGCACAGCAAGGACCTCGAGTTCATCGAATCACTCGATAACCCGCTCATCGAGAAGGCGGCGATATTCATGATGGAATACCGCGACCCGGAGACGAAGCTGCCGCTCGCGTCGTATGACCTCTGGGAAGAGAAGCGCGGCGTCTCCACCTATACCGCCGCGAGCGTGTACGGCGCCTTGCGCGCCGCAGGCGACATCGCCGAGACCCTCGGCAAGACGGAGCGGGCGGGCGCGTACCGCGAAGCCGCCGAGGAGGTGAAGGAAGGCATCCTCACCCATCTCTATGACGAGGAGTCCGGCACTTTCGTGAAGATGCACAATGCCGAGAGTGTAGACAAGACCGTCGATGTGTCGAGCGTATACGGCGTCTTCGCGTTCGGCGTGCTGCCGCCTGCGGACCCGAAGCTGGCGCGCGCGTTCGAAGAGACTGTGAAGCGGCTCGCGCATGAATCCCCCTGCATGGGCATCGCCCGCTACGAGCACGACGGCTATTACACCGGGCCGCTCGGCTCCAATCCTTGGTTCATCACGACCCTGTGGTACGCGGAGTATCTCATCGAGAAGGCGACGAGCGAGCCCGAACTCGAAGCCGTGCGGACCATATTCAGCTGGGTCGCCGCGAGCGCGCTCCCGTCCGGCATCCTCTCCGAGCAGATGACGCCGGACGGCCACCACGTATCGGTCGCGCCGCTGATGTGGAGCCACGCGGGCTATGTCATAGCCATCATGAAGTACCTGAGCAAGCTCGAGAGCCTGGGCGTCTGCATCGCCTGCAATCCCGTGCCATAGCCGCACGTTATACTTACGGTCATGGATAACTTGGCGACGCGCCTCAAAGGCGCACTGAAGGGCGAGGTGCTGACCGACGACGCGACGCGACAGAAGATGGCGCGCGACACGAGCGTATTTACCATCACGCCGCAGGTGGTCGCGTACCCGAAGGATGCCGCGGACGTGAGCGCGATGGTGAAGGTCGTCGCAGCGGCACAGGCCGCGGGCGAGGATGTTTCCGTGACGGCGCGGTCCGCCGGTACCGACATGTCGGGCGGACCATTGAACCGCTCCGTGATCGCGAGCTTCACGCAGCACATGAACCGCATCCTCGAGGTCGGCGACGGCTACGCCGTCACCGAGCCGGGCGTCTACTACCGCGACTTCGAGAAGGCGACCCTCGCCAAAGGCGACCAGATACTCCCCTCCTACCCTGCGAGCCGCGAGATCTGCGCCATGGGCGGCATCGTGAACAACAACTCCGGCGGCGAGCGCACGCTCGAGTACGGCAAGACGGAGCGCTATATCGAAGAGGTCGAGGTTGTCCTCTCGGACGGCACGCTCACGACCTTCGGCGCACTTGGTCCCGGCGAACTCGAGGAGAAGAAGAAGCTGAACACCTTCGAAGGCGATATCTACCGAAAGATGTCCGCGCTCGTGATGGACAATCGCGAGACCATCGAGGCCGCACGGCCGAACGTCTCGAAGAATTCAGCCGGCTACGCGCTCTGGAACGTCTTCGATACGGAAGCGGGGACCTTCAATCTTGCGAAGCTCATCTGCGGCGCCCAGGGCACGCTCGCTCTCATGACGAAAGCGCGGCTCGCGCTCGTGAAGCAGCAGCCCTACCGCTCGATGCTCGTTATTTTCCTCAAAGACCTCTCGGTGCTTCCCGAAATTGTGAACCGCGTCCTTCCCTTCAATCCCGAGAGTTTCGAGAGCTACGACGACCAGACCTTCAAGCTCGCGGTGAAGTTCATGCCGCAGATGCTTGCGCAGATGGGCTTCGCGCGCGCCGCGCGGCTCGGCCTCTCCTTCGTCCCTGAAATGCTCATGATAGCTGCGGGCGGCGTGCCCAAACTCGTGCTCATGGCGGAGTTCTCGGAGGACACGCACGCCGCAGCGCTGGCCATGGCGCAGAAAGCGCAGGCAGCGCTCAAGGACCTGAAGCTCGCCACCTCCGTGAAGCCCAACGAGCGCGCGAGCGAAAAGTACTGGATCGTGCGCCGCGAATCGTTCGCGCTCCTCCGGAAGAACGTGCACGGCCTCTATGCAGCGCCGTTCATTGATGACTTCGTCGTGCCGCCCTCCACCTACCCGCAGTTCCTCCCGGAGCTGAACGCACTCCTTGAGCGCTATAAAGACAAGTTCATCTACACGATCGCCGGACACATCGGCAACGGCAATTTCCATATCATCCCCCTCATGGACCTGAGCAAGCCCGAGGTGCGCGAGGTCATCCTCGAGCTCGCGCCGAAAGTCTACGAACTCGTCATGCGGTACGGCGGCACCACCACCGGCGAGCACAACGACGGTATTATCCGCACGCCGTACCTCCCCATGCTCTTCGGAGCGAAGATGGCGGAGCTGTTCGCGGAAACGAAGAAGATCTTCGACCCGCAGAATATCTTCAACCCGGGCAAGAAAGTCGGCGGTACGTTCGAGAACATCAGGGCCGACATGATCACGCATATATAAGAGGACGCCGCTTCCCTACGGAAGCGGCGTTGCTCGGCGCGGCGTAATCACTCCCACCGGGTAGTGAATCCAGCGCGCTCGAGTACATCCTTCAGCTGAAGGAGGAGGGTCTTGCCGAATTTGTCCAGCGCGAGCATGTCCTTCTTCGAGTAGAGCAGCAGGTCGCCGATAGTGCCGAACCGTTCCTCAGCGAGGCACTTCATGACGCGGGGACTGAGGTATTCCTTCAGTTCCGCGACGGGCGATTCTTCCGTCAGGCCCGTAATATGCATGCTGCTCTCGGCGAGAGCCCTCAGCTCGATGAACTCTTCCGGCGTCAGATGGCTGCGCAGGTACTCCACGTAGCGGCAGTAGAAGCACTGCGCAACCGGAATGCAGGGTCCCGAGTGCTGCGTGTACGAAAAGGAAATCAACATTGGAATCTCTCCCAGTCGAAGCCTATCTGGGTTGGGTTATAGCACTGTGCGGCGGGATATCAACCCTTCCGTTCGCGCTTCCGCCAGGTGAGGAGAACCGTCACGAGCGCGATGAGGATGACGGTAATCACCCAGCCGAGGACGGTGCGGAGGAGGAGTTGCTGCTCCTGCGCTTCCGTGAACGCGAGCGAGCGGCCGCTCATGACCCAGCCGTCGGCGGCGGGCATGACGACGATGGCCTGACGCACGCCCTTGGCAGGCTCCCACGTGAGCCGATCGATGCCCTTTGTCTTTGCGGTCGCGAGCACGCCTGCCGGCAAAACGGGCGGTTGACCGTTCAAGATGCCGGTACCCGCCACCGGCGTACCCGAGGCGTTGTAGAACGTGAGGTAGACGGCAGGATCCTGTTCGATGGGTACCGCGGATGAAAATCCGCTTTCCGGTATCGCGCCGGCCGCCGCAAGGCGCAGCGCCGTATCGGCGGTCACGTAATTCTGGGGTTCGTAGGCGAGCTGACGGAGCGTCTGCTGATCGTTCACGTATGAGACGCCGAGCACGAGCGTGGCGATGAGGACGAGCGGTGCCGCATAGAGCGCGGCGGAACGAAGGGTAGTGGCATTCATGGTAGATAGCGCCCAGTGGATATGGTCACGTTCCGTATCATGCACCTGACTGTAATAAACGGTTCGTGAAGGGCGTACTACTACATACTAGCAGAAATAAGGCTTATTCTCATGCTCAAACGATTCCTGGGGCGGATCGGCGCCTTCCGTTACTCGGTTGGCGGCTACGCCCTGCGGCATAAGCTGCAGGCAGGCGCGACGCTCCTCGTCCTCGCCGGGCTCGGCTTCTGGGGCGTGAGCGCCTACCACAAGAGCGCTACGACCACCCAGTATGTACTCGCGGCCGCGCACATGGCGCCCATCGAGGAGACCGTGACCGGCAGCGGCCAGGTCGAGAGCCAGCACCAGCTCAACCTTGCCCCCAAAGCGAGCGGTACGCTCGTATCGGTCTCGGTGAAGCCGGGCGATACGGTCGGTGCCGGTCAGGTCATCGCGAGCGTGGATAGCACCACGGCGCAGAAGGCGCTGCGCGATGCGGCAGCGAGTCTCGAGAGCGCACGCATCAGCTACCTGCAGAGCCAGACGAACAACACCGACTCCGTGGAGAAGTCCCGTGAGTCCGTATTCACCACGAGCGCGTCGGTCTATAGCGACCTGAACGCCGCCCTCACCGGCATTGATGCCGTCATGCAGGGCAACGAGGTCTCCGGTTCATTTGCCGTGAAGAACGTGTACGCCTACAGCAAGCTCTTCGGCGACAACCCGACGCTCGTCACCTACCGCGACCAGCTCATCAGCGACTACGCCTCCGCGAAGGCGGCGTACGACTCGGCGTACCAGCACTACAGCGCGACGAGCCATTCGGCGGATCCCGCGTCGGCTGCGCAGATCGCAAACGAGACGTACGCGGCCGCACAGAGCGTTTCCCAGGCCGCGAAGGATCTCAATGATTATCTGACTAACGTACAGAGTCGCTACGGCACGGGCAACGGCACGGCGCCCCCTGTCCTTTCGACCCAGCTCACGTCGGCGCAAGGCTACCTCACCACTTCCAACTCCGACGTCAGCTCCGCACTTACCGCGAAGAACGATATCGCCTCCGCCATCCAGCAGTCCGGCGGCAGCGGTGCCGCTACTCTCTCCGAGGAATCCGCGCAGCTCGCCTACCAGAAGGCGCAGAACTCCTATCAGGACGCGAAGGATGCGCTCGCCGATTATGCGGTCATCGCGCCCTTTCCGGGCGTCATCGCGAGCGTCCCGCTCCAGAAGTACGACAGTGCGGGAAGCGGC
>CAZVJX010000013.1:0-12137 GCA_964627575.1 uncultured Candidatus Saccharibacteria bacterium | reverse complement strand
GCGGGTCAGATCATCGAGGCGCTCGCTGCCGCCGGCCAGCCCATGCGGCTGACGACGGCAGAAGCTACTTCATCCCAATTCTTGGGGCCGACAGCCGTTCTCACTTTGCCCAGCAGGTCGATGTCAGCGCGCGCCGATGATCCGGCGCCGGCACCCGATACGAGCGCGACGGATACGACGCTCTCCGCCGACACCACCCCGCCTGCGGGCACGACGTCGGATGCATCAGCGCCTACGTCGAACGATGATCAGATGGTGACCTCGGAAGGAACCGCGCTTGAGTCCACGGGAGCGAGCGATACCACGTCCACCCCGAGCGACGGCACGTCCACCCCGGCGACTACCGACACGGCATCCTCAACGCCGGAATCGGCTGCGGCCACCTCGACGGATCCGGTCGCGTCCTCGGTCACGAGTACGGACCCGAGCGCGACCACCACGGTTCCGACGACCGCGACAGACGAAAGCGCTGCCACGACCGCCCCGGCGGCAAGTTCGACGCCGCCGCTCGAGGCGACCTCGACCGCACTGTCTGGCAGTAACGACCCTAATGCGGGAACAACGACTCCGGACACCGCCTCGACCACGCCGCCCGCGAGTGCTCGTGCCGTTGCGCTCGATGCGACGACCGCGAATGAGACGCGCGGCACCACGACGACCACGGGACCGGCGCCCGATCCGACGGCCGCAAGCACTACGATCACGACCGGGGATGCCGCTGCCGGCGCGAACATCGTGAACGTGCTCAATAGCAACTTCGTGAACTCGAACGGTACGATCCTGCTCTCCAACTACTTCGAGGGAATGCAGGGAATCGATTTGCGAAACGCATCATCCACGTTCTCGACCGGTGCGCTGTGCTTCGGGTTCACCTGCACGGGAAGCGAAGGTGTCACGCTCAACCTGAACGCGACCTCCTCCCTCGCGAATTTCATTTTCATCACGGCGACCTCCGGCGACAACCACATCATTGCCGCAAGCGGCACCGCCGTTATCCTGACCGGCGATTCGTTCGCGGGGCTCAACCTCGTCAATCTCGCCAACCTGAACGTCGTGGACTCGAATTATTTTTTGGTTGCGCTGAATGCCTTCCGGGGCGTCACGGGCGACATCGTGTTCCCAAGCCTTGAGGGATTCTTCACGGCGCTCCTTGCGGGCGCCGTGCCGGCGAACGTCTCGCTTACTTCCTCGACGACGGTAGACAATGACCTCTCCATGCAGGCGGACGCCGGCAACAACAGCACGGATGCGTCGAGTTCGGCGATCACGACCGGCTCCACGCTCTCCATGGCCGCGCTCCTCAACGAACTGAACACGAATGAGCTCGGCGGCGCGAACCTTGCCGTGATGCTCCGCGTGACCGGGAACTGGAACGGCCAGATCTACGACGCGCCTGAAGGCCTCTCGATCATCCGTGGCGACGATGGCAGCGTGCTCCTCTTCAAGAGCGGCGACGCGTCGCCGATCGCAAGCGATGCCAGCCTCGCCGCCACCTCGACGTCTTCTATCCTGAACCACATCGCTCTGGGCGCGTTTTCGGGAGGCAACGGCATCATGGGCGCCGATTCCGCGAGCATCGTTACGGGGAGCGCCTATACCGGAGCGAACATCCTCAACCTCACGAACCAGAACATCATCGGCAAGAACTGGCTCACCGCCATCATCAATGTCTTCGGCGACTTCAATGGCAACATCGCCTTCGGCCGCCCTGACCTCTGGGTAGGGGAGCAGGTGGAAGCGCCGGAGAAGATCGAGCACGGCTCCGATCTCGTCTTCCATTTCACCGTTACGAATAAGGGCGATGCGGCAGCGACAGCCGCGACCTTCACGGCCTCGCTCGATCCGAAGCTCCTCGCGGTGACCGACGGTTCGATGACCGCCGAGGTGGGCACGCTCGCCCCGGGCGCCTCCACGGATATCACCATCCATGCGACGGCCATCGCCGGACAGGGCGACGACATCCTCACGAGCGGCACGGTGCACGAGCACGAGCCCGACAATAACGATGCGGACAATTCGGACGACGTGCTCCTCCATATGGTCGCGCACGAAGGACGGGGCGGCACGCTCGTCTCCCACAGCTTCTCGTCGTCGGCGCCGCTTACGTTCGTCGTGACGCGCCGCACGGTGAGTGCGACCCTCACTGGTTCCTCGCGCACGGTGCACGAAGCGCTCTCGGTCGAGAACCCGAACGACGCGACGTCGTCGCCGCTCGACCTCCACGACCTTCTCAAGAACCCCGAAGGGACGGTGATCGGCGACCAGGCGTGGCCGCTCGATACCCTTGCGCCGCACGAGACGGTCGAGGTGGCGTACGACATCGTGTTCGACAAGAATGCGCCGCCCGGCCGCTACGCGCTCTCGACCGTGCTCGCGGGAGAGAACGGCGACACGGAGTTTAAGGACAACGGTACGATCGTCCTCATGAGTCTGCCGCAGGTACTGGGCGCCTCGCGTATCGCGCCGCAGACGGTGAACCCGACCATCACGCGCACGGTGGCGACGACGACCCCGGCCACGCCTGCGTTCGCCGCCGCCGCGTCTGCGGGTGTGCCTTGGACCTACGCGCTCGGGTTCGTACTGGCGGCCGCGCTCCTTGCGGGCATCCTCTGGGCCGCGCTCCGGCTGCGCCGTCGACACCTCTCCTAGACGCGTTCCCGTAGGGCGGGGCAGGCGGTACAATAGCGGCCATGCGGCTCCTCATAGCCACACCCCTGTACCCACCGGATTCGGGAGGCCCGGCTACGTATGCCAAAGCCCTCGAGGACGGCCTGCCGTCCCGGGACATCGAGGTAACGCTCGTGAAGTTCGGCGATGTCCGGAATCAGCCGAAGCTCCTGCGCCACCTTACGTACTTCTGGCGCGTGTATCGCGCGGCGCGGCATGCGGATCTTGTGCTCGCGCTCGACCCGGTTTCGGTCGGGCTTCCGGCCTGCCTCGCGGCACAGCTCGCCCGGAAGCGCTTCCTCGTGAAGATCGTCGGCGACTACGCCTGGGAGCAGGGACGGCAGCGGTTCCGCATCTGGCTCCCGCTCGACGAGTTCGTCCGCACGAAGAGCCTTCCGCTACCGGTGCTTTTCCTGCGCGTTATCGAGACGTACGTTGCGCGCCGCGCGGAGCGCATCATCGTACCAAGCGCGTACCTGAAGCGCGTCGTCATGGCGTGGGGGCTGCCGGAGGAGCGCATCGAGGTCATTGCGAACGCCAAGCCCCACGATGCGCCCGGAACGCTCCCGGAGGCAGTCACGGCCGTCCCCGCGCCGCGCATCGTCTCGGCGGGCCGGCTCGTTCCCTGGAAAGGAATGCACGGGCTCGTCGCCGCGATGGTGCTGGTACGGCAACGGTACCCGGAGGCGCAGCTCGTCATCGTCGGCGATGGCCCGGAGCGCGAGGCGCTCGAGCGCTACGCCCGCCTGCGGCTCAAGGAGGGCTTCCTTTTCACGGGCGCGCTGCCGCATGACGAGACGCTCGCGACCATTGCCGCCGCGGATATCTTCGTACTTAACTCCACCTACGAGGGCCTCTCGCACATCCTGCTTGAAGCGCTCGAGCTCGGGCGCGCCATCGTCGCGACCAAGGCGGGCGGCAACCCCGAAGTCATCGAGGATGGGGTAAACGGCCTCCTTATCTCCGTCGGCGACCCGCTCGCGCTCGCGGACGCCTGCGTTTCCATACTGTCCGATGCCGGCACCCGCGCGCGGCTCGAAGCTGGCGCGAAGGAGTCGAGTGCCCGCTACGCGCCCGAGCGCATGCTCGAGGCGACTGCCGCGTTCCTCACGCAGCTTCCATGAAGACGCTCTTCGTCTCGAATGATCCTGCGATCCTAGAAACCGGAAGCGCGGTTCGCGCACGCATGCGCGCGTACGCGGAGCGGATCGGGGAACTGCATATCGTCCTGCCGGCGAAGGCGGCGACGGACGAGTGCGACGGTCCGCTCACGATCCACGGGGTCGCCGGCGGGCTCGTTAGCCGCGCCCGCGAGCTCATCCGGTCGGAGAGCATCGCGGTGGTCTCCGCCCAGGATCCGTTCGAGTACGGCTGGATGGCCGTGCGCGCCGTGCGCGGCACGCTTGCGAAGCTCCATATCCAAGTCCATACGGATTTCCTCTCGCCGGGGTTCACCCGTTGCGGCCTCGTCATGTCGCTCAAGAATGCGATTCGGCAGCTGATCGCCGGCATCGTGCTTCCGAACGCGGACGGCATCCGCGTCGTCTCGAAACGCGTGGCGGACTCGCTCGCCGCGCGCTACGGGTCTCGCATTCCCGCATCCACCATCATTCCGATTGCGGTCGGCACGGACGTGCCAGCGGCTGTACCGCTTCCGGAACACGGGTTCTCCGCGGTGCTCATCGTCGTCGGGCGTCTCGAAGCGGAAAAGCGTGTGGATGACATCATCCGGGCGCTCGCGTTCGTGGGCCGGGCGCATCCGGACGCGGGCCTGGTCGTTGTGGGGGAGGGACGCGAGCGTGCGCAGCTCGAAGCGCTCGCGCACGAGCTTGGGATAGGGAAGAAAGTGCTCTTCCTTGGCGCTCGCGCGGACGCCTGGGGGCTCATGCAAAGTGCCCAGGCGCTCGTGCAGGCGAGCGCCTTCGAGGGCTACGGACGCACGCTCGTTGAGGCCGCGCTCGCGGGTGTGCCGATCGTCACCACCGAGGTCGGCGTGGTAGGCGACGTACTTCTTCCCGATGCGGATGTGCTCGTCGTCCCCCAGGGGAAACCCCGCGCGATCGCCGAGGCGCTCGCGCGCCTCATCGAGCACCCGGAACAGGGCAAGCAGCTGGCAGCGCACGCAAAGACGAGCGCCACGGCGCATACGGCCGCGTTCGCCGATCTCCCCGCGCTCATCGCTGCCGATCTCGCGCGCCTCCTATGAAGCTTCTTTTCGTCACGCAGAAAATGGATCGCAACGACTCGGTGCTGGGCGCCTACCACGGCTGGGTCGCGGAGCTCGCGCAATCCATGGAGCGGGTCACCGTGATCTGTCTCTACGAGGGCGAGCACGACCTGCCGCAGAACGTAACGGTCCATTCGCTCGGCAAAGAGAAGGGAAGCGTACCCGGGTTCGTGTACGCCGTGCGATTCCTGTGGCTCGCGTGGGGACTGCGGCGCGAGTATGACCGGGTGCTCGTCCATATGAACCAGGAATACCTCCTCATTGCGGGCTGGTTGTGGAAGCTCCTCGGCAAGCCGATCTATATGTGGCGCAACCACTATGCCGGCACCTTTCTTACTGATGTCGCTGCGGCGTTCTGCACGAAGGTCTTCTGCACCTCGAAGCATTCCTATACCGCCAAGTATCGGAAGACGGAACTTATGCCGGTCGGTGTGGATCTCTCGCGCTTCTCGGCAGAGGGGACCGAAGTCCGCGAGCCGCGTTCCATCCTGTTCCTTGCGCGCATCTCGCCGTCGAAGCGCCCGGATCTTTTCCTCGAGGCGCTCGGGCTCCTCATCGCGCGCGGCGTCTCATTCATCGCCTCGGTGTACGGCTCGCCCGCGCCCGAGGACGAGCGCTACTACGAAAGCCTCAAGCAGCGCGCGGACGCGCTCGGGCTCCATGGCCGCGTGCGGTTCCACCCCGGCGTTCCGAACCGCGAGACGCCGCCCGTGTACCGCGCCCACGAGATCTTCGTGAACTGCTCGCCCTCCGGCATGTTCGATAAGACGCTTTTCGAGGCCGCAGCGAGCGGCTGCATGGTCTTCGCCGCCAGCGATGACTTCGCATCGCTGGCGGGCGAGGACTACCGCTTCTCCTCCGCGGAGGAGCTCGCGCAGAAGCTCGAGCGAGCGCTCACGCTGCCGATGGAGCCGGCGCGCGTCGCCGCGTTCTTCGGGTCGCTCGCGCGGCAGGAGAGCCTCGCTACGCTTATGGACCGGCTCGGGCTAGAATTGGCCGCATGACGCGAATCCCGGAATCCAGTAAGCGCTTTATCGATGACTCGATACGCCGAATCGCGGCAAAGCGGATCGTCCTTGATTTTGGCGGCGGCGAGCGATTCGGGAAGTGGCTGCATGAGTATCGCGAGCTGTTCGCCACCAACGAATACAAAACATTCGATTTCGATTCAAGTACGGGAGCCGATATCGTGGGCGATATCCATGACATTCCCCTCGAGGGTGCGTCCGTTGATGCGATCATCTGCAGTTCGGTACTGGAACATGTGCGGGATCCCCGGCGTGCGATGGGAGAGATGCAGCGCGTTCTTAAGCCCGGCGGCACGATGTTCTTCTACGTCCCGTCCACGTACCCCTACCATGCCCGGCCTGGGCACTATCCCGATTACTGGCGCTTCTTCGAGGATACGATTCGCGATTTGTTCTCTGATTTTCGTGAGATCGAGATCCAGAAACGAGGCGGATATTTCCTGGCGCTTTCGTTTTTCGTGCCCGGGCAGCACCGGCTCAGATTCCTCCTCACCCCGCTAGCTGATTTCCTCGATCGCGCGCTCCAGACCGAACGGCGCTCGACGACCGCCGGTTATTACGTGTTCGCTACTCGGTAGTATGTGTGCGATTGTCGGGGCAACCGGGAAAAACGAACAGGCTGTACGGGAGAGCTTGCGGCTCGTGGGGTATCGAGGTCCTGACGCCTCCGATACTTATATGGATGAGCAGGTTACGCTCGGCCATAATCGACTGGCAATTATAGATCTCGATCCGCGTTCCAATCAGCCGTTTTTCGATCCCGAAGGAAACGTCGGCCTTGTATATAACGGCGAGATATACAACTACCAAAAACTGCGCGATGAGCTGCGCAAGGAAGGGGTCGCTTTCCGCACGGAATCGGATACGGAAGTGCTCCTGCATGCCTACAAGCAGTGGGGAAGGGGGTTTGTGGAGCGGCTAGAGGGAATGTTCGCGTTCGCCCTCTATGACAAACAGAAGGGAAAGGTGTGCCTCTACACCGATCACGAGAGCATAAAGCCGTTGTTCTATGCGCAGGTGGAGGACATCCTTCTTTTCGGGTCAGAACTGAAGACCGTTCTCAGCCTGCGGAGAAGTCTTTCTAAGGAACCGGAAATCGATTCCGAAGCACTCGATACGTATTTTGCACTGGGGTACGTACCCGCTCCGCGGACGCTCTTTGCGGGCGTGCGCAAGCTCGCGCCTGCCACTTGGGGGGAATACGACCTAGAGAACAAGGAGCTTACCGTGTCCGCCTATAATCCCTTTGCCTCAGTGAAGGCGTTGCCCGTTCAAGATGCCGTGGATCATGCGGTGCGGTCGCATCTCATAGCGGACGTTCCGGTGGGGCTGTTCTTCTCGGGCGGGACTGATTCGTCGCTCCTTGCAGCCGTCCTGAAAGCGCACGGCATCTCCCTTACCGCGTTCTGCGTGGAGATAGCGGATCGCCCGGAGGATGCGCAGTATGCGGGCGAAGTAGCGAAACTTCTCGGTCTTTCCTACGAGCATTTGCCGTTCGGTGTGCCTGAATTTGATGCTATCTACGACGAGGTTGTGAATAGGATTGATGAACCGTTCGCGGACAGTTCGCTTTTCCCGACCTATTACGTCTCCAAGAAAGCCCGGGAGAAAGTAACGGTGGTGCTGTCTGGCGAAGGAGGCGATGAATTCTTCTTCGGGTATCCGCGCAGCAGGGATCTGTTCAGTATGCGCACCGCGCATCTGGATGCTTCCGTCGGAATGCTTGAACGCATCTTTTTCCTCCTTCCAGCGTTTCGCGGCAAGAATAAGCTGTTCGAGCACCTGTACGTATGGCTGAGGAAGCCGATCGCCTTCTACCTGCTCACCATGTCGCCCTCGAAGAGCCTCATCTCCTTCGCGCAGTGGTGCATCGCAAAAAAGGCCATCGCCCAAACAGTCACCGCTCCGTCTGCTCTCGATGCAGAGCTATACCTGCCGAACAACCTGCTTCGCAAGGCGGACCTGGCGACTATGTATGCCTCGGTCGAAGGGCGGGTGCCGCTCCTCGATAAGCAGGTCATTGCCGCAGCGAAAGAAGCGGCGCCCTCGCTGCGGGATCTAGCCGTGCTGAAACCGGCACTGAAACAATTGCTCGCGCAGTACCTTCCGGAAGCGGTCGTCTACCGCAAGAAAACCGGGTTCGGCCTGCGAACGAAAAGCTATCTCGGAACTTCAGTGAAGCTGAAACGGGACCTCACGGAGGCGGTCGCGTACCTGAAACAGAAGAGTCTTCTGCGCATACGCATACCGAACGAAGCCGAATTGGCCGCACGGTACCCGAATGTATGCTGGCAGCTCGTCTTCCTGTACCACGCGCTTAAGAACGCCGGCGTATGAGCGCGCAGCCGAAGACCCTCTTCCTGATCAATAGCTTTGCCGTCGGCGGCGCCGAACGAGTCTTCATTGACGATATGAAGAAGTTGCGGGCCGAAGGGTGGGATGTGCATGCCGCAGTCCTGTTTGCACCCGGGAAACTAGCTCCGGAGCTCGAAGATGCGCGCATCCCGCTCCATGAACTTTCGTTTACCTCCGCATTCGACCCGAAGGGCGTATCACGCCTCAAGCAGCTTACGCTCGACCTCGGCTGCACGCAGGTCCTCTCCACGCTCAACGAGGCGAATCTTGCTGGGCGGCTGGCCAGGCTTGGGGGCGCCCGCTTCCGGCTGGTGACGCGTGAGGCGAACCTGGCGAGCGATAAGCACTGGAAGTACAAACTCGGCGACATGCTGTTTGGAGCGTTCTCGGCGAGAATCATCGCGGTCTCGCGCGCGGTCGGGGAGTCGGTGTGCGCGTATGCGCCGTGGCTCCGGTCGCGCATGGTCGTGGTGTACAACGGAACGAATGTTCCTCCTGCCGTTCCGCAGCGGTCGCATGAGGGAACGGTGCGCCTCCTAAGCGTCGGTAGCCTTACGCCGAAGAAAGATCAGGCCGTGCTTATTCGCGCCATAAAATTATTGCCTAGCGAATTTACGCTTACCCTCGTCGGGCAGGGGAAGGAAGAGGGGCAGTTGCGACTGCTCGCAGAGCGCGAAGGCGCCGCGGATCGAGTGGAATTCGCCGGCTATGTACCGCACACCCGGATTCGCGAGGTGTACGATAGTCATGACCTTTTTGTTCTTCCTTCGGCACGCGAAGGCTGTCCGAACGTAGTCTCTGAGGCGCAGGCGGCAGGACTTGCGGTGGTTGCGTTCGATATTCCCGGTATGAGCGAATTCGTCTCCTCCGAAAGCGGGGTGCTCGTGAAGGAGCGGTCGGCGGAAGCTCTGGCTCAGGGAATACGTACCGCTGCGGCATCGCGCCAAGAAATGGGCGCACGAGGATATGAAGAGGTGCGCAACCTCCGTTCTGTCGAAACGCATCTCCGAGGCTTGCGATCAGTGTTGGACGCTTAAATGTATGGATAGCTTAAAAGAAGAAAACAGACAGGAAATACGGGCAAGAGCGTTGCGGTACTCGGAAGCGTCGATTGAATATACCAGCCGCGACGAACGCGACCGCCTCATGTCTGACTGGGAGAAAAAAGGACCGTTGGCAGACGGGGTGGTCAAAGATTTCCGCGTACGCGCGGTGGAACCGCGAGGAAAGAAACTACTCGAGATCGGCTTTGGGAATGGTGTGCAGTTGGCGGCATTTGCGGCAGCGGGTGCGCAGATGAGCGGACTTGAAGTGAATCCGGTGTTGCGTGATCTTGATGCAGAAGAAGTCAAGGGCATGCATGTCGATTTGCAGGTATATGATGGTGCGCACTTCCCATTCCCGGACGCATCATTCGAGGGTGCCTATTCCATAAGCGTACTGGAGCACGCGTCAGATCCTCAGGTCCTGCTTTCGGAAGCGGCGCGCATGCTCGTACCTGGCGGTCTCCTGTATCTCGCGTTCCCGAATCGATGGTGGCCGCTCGAGACGCACACAAAGATCTGGTTCCTTTCGTACCTTCCTCTGCCTAGTGCGCGCAATCTGCTTCTGCTTTTCGGAAGGAATACGATTGATGAGCTCAATCTCCACTTCATCGGGTACCTGCAGGCGAAGAAAATGCTTGCCGACGCCGGTTTCGTGATTCGCTATGAGGATAATCGGGGCGCCTTCCCCCAGCGCCTCTTAAAACGGTTCCTAAGGATCCTGGGTCTTCATCACAGTGCGATTTTGCCGCACGTGATGGTAGTCGCAGAAAGGAAAAGCGAGACTTTGTGATTTGACTCGCTCTCGTATATCCTTGGAATCACGCTGAAAAGATATGAAAAACGCGCTCATTACGGGTGTTACCGGTCAGGATGGTTCCTACCTCGCGGAATCGTTGATGCAAAAGGGATATGCCGTATATGGCCTCCTGCGGCGAAGCAGCGCCGGTCCTTCGGAGCTGATCGAAAGTCTCCACCGGCAGGGGATGAATCTCATATATGGCGACCTGCGCGATATCGCAGCCATCAAACGTGCGCTAGAGGAAGCTCAGCCGGACGAAATATATAATCTTGCTGCGCAGTCGCATGTGGGAATTTCATTCAAGGTCCCGGAAGAAACGTGGGAGATAAACTACCATGGGCTTGGCCGTATCGTCACTGAAGTATCCCGCCAGAAACCAGACGCGCACATATATCAGGCATCAACGAGCGAGATGTTCGGCTCGACACCTCCGCCTCAAAACGAAGGATCTCCATTTAATCCGGTAAGCCCCTATGCTGAGGCAAAGCTTGCTGCGCATCGAGATTATGTCGAAGGCTACCGTGAGCGCCACGGAATGTACATTTGCTCCGGCATTCTCTTCAATCATGAATCGCCGCGACGCGGCAAGCATTTTGTTACCCGCAAGATCACGTATTCGCTCGCGAAGATGAAGCTTGGTCTGCAGGACCATCTCGAATTAGGCAACCTCTCTGCTCGCCGCGATTGGGGGCATGCGAAGGAATATGTTGAAGCGATGCAGCTCATGCTCAGCCGGCCGACGCCGGAAGATTTCGTCATTTCAACGGGTAGGCAGCATACCGTTCGCGAATTTGTAGACGCCGCCGCGAATGTGCTCGGCATCAACATCCATTGGGAAGGCGAAGCAGAAAAAGAAGTCGGTCTCGATGAGAACGGGAAGGTCCTCGTAAAGGTAAATCCTGAATTCTATCGTCCGCGCGAAGTGCATGATCTCCTCGGAGATTCGTCGAAGGCACACCGCATGCTCGGGTGGGAACCGAAAATGACGTTTGAGGAATTGGTCGAAGACATGGTCACTTCTGACCTCGACTTCCTTACTAAAGCGAACGGGCTTAGCCTAACAGCTTCTCGTACAATTCAATCGTCCGCTCGGCCGTAGTTTTCCAGGAAAACCTGCCTGCTTGCTGGAGGCTGCGGATCCGTAGTTTTCCCCTAAAGGTCTCGTTTGTGGCAACCCGCTCCATAGCCGCTGCGATCTCCGCTACATCCGTCGGATCTACGAGGAGTGCTGCATCTCCCGCTACTTCAGGAATGGATGATACATTCGAGGCTATAACGGGCGACCCGCAGGCCATCGCCTCGACGACCGGCAAACCGAATCCTTCGTGGAGAGATGGGTAGACGAGCATTTCTGCAAGCGAATATACGGCCGGCATATCTTCGTCCTCTATAAATGGCACTACGAGTATCTCGCATCCTTCATCTCGAAGCTGGTGTATGCGTTCAATAACCTGTTCTGAATAGCCCGGAGTGTGCGGTCCTCCTATAAGGACGAGAGGAAATTCCTTCCGCTCCGTGAATACGGCATATGCGTCAAGCAGGCCGAGAATATTCTTGTGCGGATCGAATCGGCTTACGGCGAGAATGTATTTGTCTGGAATCCCGTAACGAGTTCTCAAGATAGCTCCCGCGGCGCTCCGATCGCGAATGGGCGCATAACGTTCATCGGTACCAAGGAATATTTTGTGCACTTTTTCTGCAGGGACATGCCAACTGTCAATAATTTCCTTGCGGCCCGATTCGGAAGAGGCGATGATCGCGTCTATACGGAAATTGAGATACCTGCTTGTGAATCGAAATATCCCGTTCTCGTTCCCGGCCCGGTTGATCTTGAGCATGTGGCCGCCTTCGATGCCCGTTACGACGACACGGCGTGCGCGGGTGAAAATATGGGAAGGCCAAACGCGCGGGTGGAGATAATGGAAAAGATCGAATGAATGAGAGCCCCGTAGCCAAAAGAAAAGTTCGTCCAGGACCTGCTTGTTGAACGGTCCGGGTAACTGGGGGATCAGCAC
>CAZVJX010000012.1:0-12531 GCA_964627575.1 uncultured Candidatus Saccharibacteria bacterium | reverse complement strand
CGCCACGCCGCGCGGCCATCGCGCCGAGTCCACCCGCGAGCTCGAGGCGCGGGAGAAGGAAGGCGGCATGGGCAACGACGAGCCCGTGCGCAATCGCGAGGAAGCGCAGAAGCGCATTGATAAGGCGAACGACGCGCTCGAGGAGCACGCCAAGAAGAAGGAGTCTGAAATCTCCCAGTAACCCAAAAAGGCGCCCGGCTCGCAGCGAGCCGGGCGCCTTTACATTCCCTGGCGCAGTCGTATAGTGCCGCCAGGTCACAACCGACCGCAAGGAGGTTGAAATGAGTACTTTGGTAACCAGACGCATGTTCATGCGTTGGGGAGCGAGCGCCTGCATAGGGTCCGCCGGCTCCGTAGGTACGCTCCATCTGCTCGGTCTCGAGCGCGAGAAAGCGTACTTCAGCGGCACCGACGTCCACGAGTTCAGGGTCTTCGAGCGCTACGGCGTGAAGGTTCCGGACCCGAAGGTCATCGACTACCCGCGGCTCCTGTGGATGCAGTGGCTCCGCAAGACGCTCAAGTACCCGGGGCATACTTCCATCCCGGTGGTGGGGTCGAGGCTTTCGCTCGAATACGAAGGCATCGACCCGAAACGAACCACGCTTACCGACTACCAGCGAGCCTGTTCGCAGGAAACGCAGATGCTCTCGTACGCGCTCGACTACGACCAGGTCGCCGCGCTCTATCGGCTCGATAGGGAACGGCTCCTGCTCACCGAACGCATAGCGAAAGCGATCGACGGGCGCGCGCTGTTGGCGATCGCGCTCACCGAGCATCGCGTTGGCCGCGTGGGCTCTATGAACAAAGAATTCTTCGACTTCAGGTTGAGGTGCGGAGGGAGTGAGTTCATAGAGCGCATACCGGCCGGGGCTGACCGCCTCGTGTCGTATGGGCCCTATCAACTTACTTCTCGGGCCCTATACGACATGAACGGACATCGGCGCGGAGCGTCGGTAGTCAATCAGGCATTGCCGCCTGAAATTCGTGTGCCCGGAAGTGTCTCCAAACTTCGCGGAACAAGCCATCCCCGAGCAGCCTATCTGTTCGCGGTACACAATATGGCTTCTTTCGTCAGTCATCTGGACCTGCATCTTGTCGCCTCGCTTGCGGGAGCTTTCGAGAGAAACCGGATGGATGTGTCGATTAGTACCTTCGTCGCTACGTCGCATTACCTGCCCCGCTACGCATTCCGCGCAGCACACGCATGGCTCCGCGACGGCGCCCACGAATCGTTCCTTACCTACACCAACCATCACATCGCTGCATACGCAGCCATCGCCGCGGCTAACCATGCCGCACTCTAAAATCTCAATCGCCCGAAGGCCCGTCCTTCGGGCGATTTTCTTTTCCGTAGTAGAATCGGGCCTATGACCGTCGTCATTTTCCTCCTCGTACTGGTCGCGCTTATCGTGGTGCACGAGTTCGGGCACTTCGTCGTCGCGAAATGGTCCGGCATGCGCGTGGATGAGTTCGGGCTGGGGTACCCGCCGCGTGCGTGGGGCTTCAAAAAAGGAGAGACCGAATACACCATCAACTGGCTCCCATTCGGCGGCTTCGTACGCATCTATGGCGAAGACGAGCAGGATCGCGTGCTGGGCACGGCGGATCTTTCTCGCGCCTTCGGCTCCCGGCCCCGCATCCTGCAGGCGCTCGTGCTCGTCGCGGGCATCGCGATGAACGTGCTCTTCGCGTGGGTTCTCCTCTCGACCGCGCTTGCCCTCGGCACCGAGCGCGCGCTCGATCCGTCGGAACTCGCCGAGGCGAAGTCCGCCACGCTCCTCGTCGCTGACGTGCTGCCGGGGTCACCGGCGCAGAAGGCGGGCCTCATGCCGGGCGATGAGATCGAGCGCATCACCCGTCCCGATGGCGCCGCCTTCGCGGGCGCGAACGCCGATACGTTCACCTCATTCGTCTCGGGCGATGCGGCCGGCGCGCCGCTCACACTTACCGTGAAGCGCGACGACAAGGAGTTCACCTACTCGGTGGTGCCGACGACCGGCATCATCCCGGCGCATGCCGACCGCGCGGCGCTCGGCGTTGCGGTAGCTTCTGCGGGCATCGTACCGGTGCCCTGGTGGCAGGCACCGTCCGAAGGCGCGACCCTCACCTGGGAACTCACGAAAGAGACCGCCTCCGCTCTTTGGCACTTCTTCTCGAGCCTCGCGACCGGTACCGCGGACCTCTCGCAGGTCTCGGGGCCCGTCGGCATCGCCGGAGCAGTGGGCACCGCGTCTCGCCACGGGCTTGCTGCGCTCCTTGCTCTTACGGCGGTCATCTCCATCAACCTCGCGCTCATCAATCTCATTCCGGTCCCGGCACTCGACGGCGGCCGCCTTCTCTTTGTCGCTATCGAGGCCGTCATTCGCCGCCCGCTCCCGGCGGCCGCGACCCGCGCCGTGAATACGGTCGGCTTCGCGTTCCTCATCCTGCTCATGCTCGTTGTTACCGGCCACGACCTCTTCAAGATAGTGGGGTAGTGCCTCCTCCCATCGGCGCCTTTTGACCGTTTACCCTGGGGCTTTATACTGCAGGGGACATGCGGCAGAGCACTCTCTTCACGAAGACCCGGCGGGAAGCTCCCAAAGACGAGGAGGCGAAGAACGCGCAGCTCCTCATTCGCGCCGGCTTCGTGCATAAGGAACTCGCCGGCGTCTACTCCTACCTGCCGCTCGGCCTGCGCACCCTCAACAACATCGTAAGCGTCATCCGGGAGGAGATGAACGCCATTGGCGGGCAGGAGGTTTTCATGTCCGCGCTCCAGGATCGCGCGCTCTGGGCGCGCACCGATCGCTGGGACGACGACAAGGTGGACATATGGTTCAAGACCGAATTCAAGTCGGGCGGCCAGACCGGCCTCGGCGTCACGCACGAGGAACCGATCACGCGCATCATGACGGAGCACATCTCCTCGTACCGCGACCTCCCGCGCGCGGCGTACCAGTTCCAGAACAAGTTCCGCAACGAGCTGCGCGCGAAGTCCGGCATCATGCGCGGCAAGGAGTTCCTCATGAAGGACATGTACTCGTTCGCGAAGGACGAGGAAGAGCATGCCGCGTTCTACGCGAAAGCGCGCGACGCGTACATTCGTATCTTCGACCGCCTCGGGCTCGGGAACCGCACCTACGTCACGTTCGCGTCGGGCGGCATTTTCAGCCCGTTCTCCGAGGAGTTCCAGACGATCTCGGACGCCGGCGAAGACATCATCTATGTCCATGAAGAGAAGAAGATTGCGGTGAACAAGGAAGTCTACGACGACGAGAATCTTGCGAAGCTGGGGCTTAGCAAGGACGAGCTCGTCGAGAAGAAGGCTATCGAAGTGGGGAACATCTTCAGTCTCGGCACGCGCTTCTCGGAGCCGCTCGGTCTCATGTATACGGACGAGGACGGCAGCCGCAAGCCCGCCATCATGGGCTGCTACGGCATCGGCCCCACGCGCGTCATGGGTACCATCGTCGAAGCGCTCGCCGACGAGAAGGGCATCGTCTGGCCCGAAGCGGTCGCGCCGTTCCTTGTGCACCTCGTCCCGGTCGTGAATGATCCCGAAGTGATGAAGTACGCCGATGCGCTCTATGACGATCTCCAGAAGGCAGGCGTGGATGTGCTCTACGACGACCGCGATGCCCGCGCGGGCGAGAAGCTCGCGGACGCGGACTTGATCGGCATCCCGGCGCGCGTCGTCATCGGCAAGAAGACGCTCGAAACGGGTATGATCGAGTCTACGTACCGCCCCACGGGCCAGACGAACGAAATCTCCCGCGAGCAGTTCCTCGCGTACACGACCGGGGCGCAGCAGAAGTACCATGGCTAAGAAGCGTTTTTCCCGAAATTCGCTCTTCTCGAGCGACATCGGCATTGACCTCGGCACTGCCAACACGCTCGTATACGTGCGCGGCCGCGGCATCGTCATCAACGAGCCCTCGGTCGTGACCGTGAACGAGAAGACCGGGCAGGTGGTCGCGGTGGGGAAGGAGGCGAAGGTGATGCTCGGCAAGACCCCGCCGCACATCCGCGCCGTCCGTCCGCTGTCGCATGGCGTCATCTCCGATTTCGAGGTGACGGAAGAGCTCCTTGCGTACCTCATCAACAAGGCGCAGGGCGGCCGCTCGCGGCTGTTCGGTCCGCGCGTCGTCATCGGCGTGCCGACCGGCGTCACGAACGTAGAGAGCCGCGCCGTGCGCGATGCCGCGCTCACTGCGGGCGCGCGCGAGGTCTACATCATGGAGGAGCCGATGGCGGGCGCCATCGGGGCGAAGCTTCCCATTACCGAGCCCGTGGGCACCATGGTGCTCGACATCGGCGGCGGCACGACCGACATCGCCGTGCTCGCGCTCGGCGGCTCCGTCTCCGCCAAGTCCTCGCATGTCGCGGGCGATCGTTTCAATGAGAACATCATCGATTTCGTACGCAGCGAATTCCAGCTCGCGATCGGCGAGAAAACCGCCGAAGAGACGAAGATCGGCATCGGCGCGGTGCTCCCGCTCGAGGAACCGATGGAGCGCGCCGTGCGCGGCCGCGATCTGGCCACGGGCCTCCCGCGCGAGGTCATGCTCACCGACGCGCACGTGCGCGAGGCGCTCGCGCCGGCCTTGGACAGCCTCATGGAAACCATGAAGGAGGTCATCGAGAACACGCCGCCCGAGCTCCTCTCGGATGTCCTGCAGCATGGCGTGACGGTTTTCGGCGGCGGCGCCTTGCTACGGGGGCTCCCCGAGCTCCTCGCGAAGATGCTCGGCGTGCCGGTGCACGTGGCGCCCGATCCGCTTACCGCGGTCGTGCGCGGTACGGGCATCGTTACCGAGGATCCTCGGCCCTGGGCGGAAGCCTTCATGAGCGAAGATGCCATTGTCTCGGAACGTTAGATCCTACCGGAATCGAAACGCGCTCCTATCGTCCGGGAGCGTCGCCCTCGGTGCGGCCCTGCTCGCCCTTGCGGCGCTGCTTCTCATTGTCCATCTTTTCGTACCCGGCCTTCTCACGTCGGCCGCGGCGCCCCTGTGGCGCGTAGGAAACGGAACGGCGAGCGTGCTCCAATCCGCCGAGTCCGTGTTCGGCAACGCTCCAGCGCTCACCAGCGAGCGGGACCGCCTTGCAGCGGAGAATCTTGCGCTCCACGAAGAGAATCGGACGCTCGTAGCGCAGAATACCGATCTCAAGAAACTCATCGGGAACACACCAGCCGAGGCGCCGCGCATCCTTGCGGGCGTGCTCGCGCGGCCGCCGGTCGCGCCCTACGACACGCTCGTCGTCTCGGCAGGCTCCGGTAACGGCGTGAAGGCAGGTGCCCTCGCGTACGGGGACGGCGGCGTGCCGCTCGGCACGGTGGCGAGCGTCTCGGCGACCACCGCCACCATTGACCTCTTCTCGCGCGGCGGTCGCGCCGCGGATGGTTGGATCGGCGATGCGCGGGTACCCGTCACGCTCACGGGGAAGGGGGCAGGGGCCTTCACCGCCCTGCTGCCGCGCGACAGCGGTGTCGCGGTGGGCGCCGTGGTCTATGTCCCGGGCCCGGGCGCGCTTCCGATCGGCACCGTCGTGCGCATTGATAGCGATCCCTCCTCGCCGCGCGATACCCTCTACGTCGCGCCCTACGTGAACCTCTTCTCGCTCGCCTGGGTCGAGATCGCGCCGAATCCATGAGCATCCGCACCGGCACCGCTATCGCGCTCGCGCTCGGGAGCCCCTTCTTCTTCCCGGCTCCGCTCTCGGCCGCGATCGTGCTCGTCGCGTCGGTCATCGTCCCGCCCGTCGGCCTCCTCGCCGGCATTCTCACCGATGCGCTCTACCGCGCGCCCGGCATGCTTCCGTACGCGACGCTCGCAGGCGCCCTTGCGAGCGTGCTCGGGTACGTCGTGCAGCGCATCATTAAAACGCGTATCATAGGGGCATGATGTTCGGGAGGCGGCGCAAGAAGCGGGGGAAGGACCTGAATCCTGACGACATTTTCCTCGATTCCTCCAACCTGCCTGATTTCGATCGCTCCCGACTCGAGGGTCGCCTCGAGCGGCCCATCTCCCGCAAGGCCTTCGCCGGCGTCGCGCTCGCCGTTGCGTTCGCGTTCTTCGCCCTTATCGCCCAGGCTGCCAACCTCGAGGTCGCTAAGGGTACGCAGTACGCCGACCAGAGCGAGAAGAACCGTTTACGGCCGGGCATCCTCTTCGCCGAGCGCGGGGCAGTGCTCGACCGCAATGGCGTCCCGCTCATCCAGAACGAAGCGAACGCGGACGGCTCCATCAAGCGCATCTACAAATCGCCGGGCTTCGCGCACCTCCTCGGCTATGTGTCGTATCCGAAGAAGGATAAGTCCGGCCACTACTACGATACGGATATCACCGGGCTTGCGGGCGTCGAAGCGGCGTTTAATACCCAGCTCGCCGGAAAGAACGGTACGCTCCTCGTCGAGGAGGATGCCCTTGGCAATACGAAATCGGAAGGGACGGTCGAGCCGCCGCAGAACGGGCAGAACATCACGCTTTCCATAGATGCGCGGGCGCAGACGGCCTTCTATGATGCGATCAGCCAGCTCGCCGACCGGATCCCATTCCAGGGCGGCTCCGGCATCCTCATGGATGTGAATACCGGCGAGGTGCGCGCGCTCGTATCGTACCCCGAGTACGACCCGAACGTGCTCTCCTCGGGCGGGCCCGGCGATGTCATTGCCGGGTATTCACGGGATTCCCGCCAGCCGTATCTCGATCGCGCCGTCTCGGGTCTTTATACGCCTGGCTCCATCGTGAAGCCGGAGGAGGCTTCCGGTGCCCTCACCGACGGCATCATCTCGCCGGATTTCGCCATCAACGATCCGGGCTACCTCTCGATCCCGAACCCCTACGACCCGTCGCACCCGAACATCTTCAAGGACTGGAAGGCGATCGGCTGGGAGGACCTGCGCAAGGCCATCGCGTACTCCTCGGACGTATATTTCTATACCGTGGGCGGCGGTTACGGCAGTCAAAGAGGACTTGGCATTGATCGGCTCAAGTACTGGTACGAGACCTTCGGCTTTACCAAGCCGAGCGGCATCGAGCTCCCGCGCGAAGCCTCGGGCTTCGTGCCGGACGCGGCATGGAAGCAGCAGAAGTTCAATGAGAAGTGGAATATCGGCGACACGTACCATACGGCCATCGGCCAGTACGCCATGCAGGTGACGCCGCTCGAGGCAGCGCGCGCTATCGCCTCGATCGCGAACGGCGGCAAGCTCATGAAGCCGACCATCCTTGCGGGCCAGGCGCCCCAGGGCGAATCCATCGCGGTCTCGCCGAGCGCGCTCGAGGTGGTGCGCGAAGGCATGCGTATGGGCGCTACGGAAGGAACCTCGGTAGGTCTTTCCGACCTCTCCTTCGTGCAAGTGGCAGGCAAGACTGGTACCGCGCAGCTCGGCCTCCACAATGAGTACTACAACTCCTGGGCGGTCGGCTTCTTCCCGTACGACCACCCCAAGTACGTGTACGTGGTGGTGATGGAGAAGGGACCTGCCGGGAACGCCTTCGGCGGCATCTACGCCATCCACCAGGCCCTCACGGAACTGCACCAGTCGGCGCCCGAGTACTTTGAGTAAGGGAGATTCGGCCCGCCGAGCTTCCAAGCATACCCGCCATGAAGCGCCTCTGAACCAAGGGTAATCCCCGGATTGACGGGCAGGTGGGGTCCCGTAGAATACACCCTAATACCAGCAACCGAAGATTTTATGACCGACCAGGACACTGTCGTGAGCCAGGAGAAGTTCGATGCGATGCTCGCGGAGCTTGAAAACCTCAAGACCGTTCGCCGCACGGAGATCGCAAAGAACCTCGAGTACGCCCGCTCGCTCGGTGACCTTTCCGAGAACGCGGAGTACCAGGAGGCGCGCGAGCTTCAGGCAGCCACCGAGGAGCGCATCCGCAAGCTCGAGGAGCTCGTGAAGCGCGCGCGCATCATGACCGACGGCAAGAAGAAAGACGTCGTCGGCTTCGGTTCGAACGTCATCATCAAAAAGGCAGGCTCCGGCGAGGCGCATGAGTACAGTATCGTCGGCAGTGAGGAGGCGGATATGCGCTCACGCAAGATCTCGCACGTCTCGCCGCTCGGCGCTGCGTTGATGGGGAAGAAGAAGGGCGAGACCTTCACGTTCGAGACGCCGAACGGGAAGCAGACGTACACCGTTGAAAAGGTTTCGTAAATAAATAAGAGACCTCAAAACAGATAAGAAAAAGGGCGGTCCGTACGGACCGCCCTTTGGCGTTAGAGAAGGAGAACTAGAGGGTTTAGAGGGTGATCGCTGTCCCGACGCTTTCGCGGAGCTCCGCTTGCCGCGCGCGGATGCGCAGCAGCTTCTTTTCGTCCCGGGAAAGCGGACCCGAAGCGGGTTGCGCCCGCGGGACCAGGCAGCAGAGCTCGCGCAGGCAGCGGGTAAGGGTCTCGTAGTACCGCTTGTGATCCGCGTCCTTGCGCATGGGACGGATGCATACGATGATCGCCGCCGCGCTCACCCAGGGATGCTCGGACTCGATCCGCTTCCGGTCGTGCCAGCTGTGGGTGCCTTCCTGCGCGTCCTTGTGGAGGACACGCACCGTCTTGTTAGGGTACTTCTCCTCGGGATACTGCTCAAGCGGGAGCTCGAGGAATGCGACGCTTCCGGACGGAGCCGGGACGCCGCCGAGCATGTCGGTCTTCCGGTCGAGCACGCTCGACAGGATATGGGTGGCGAGGACGCCGCCCTTGGTCGTGCCGTCGGTCACGCAGAGCGTGCTGGCAGCGATGCGCATAGTAGTCCTCCTCTGTATGGTGAAGCCTCTGGCTTCGCTTGAATGTGCAAGACAAAAACAATCGAGTCCCCGACGTTCGGTCGGGGACTCGATTCAGGTCTCTATTTTTCTCGCTTACTACTTGGAGACCTCAAGCGAAACCCCGACCGGCTGTAGAAGGCCGAAGTAGACATAGAAAGCGACGATCCAACGATGCATTGCTTGAGTCATGCAGATATCTTACGCCCGCATGAATTTCTGTCAAAGCGGGACCGTGTCGGCGGCGAGAAATCGCTCCCGGCACGTATCTCTCCCGCCTCCTTAGCAGCCTGGTTTCGCAAAGGGGGCGGACCAGGCACGCCCCCTCTTTTCTTCAGAGAAGCTTCATTTACGTGGGGATAAGGTGGCGCTCGGTGGGGGAGAGTGGCATATAATTCCATACTAGTGGGATGAAGTGGGAAGAGACGTTTTCTTCTTCTTTGCCGCCTCCCTCTACCCTCACGCATGCGCATGTTCATAGGCGAGTACCGACACACCTTCGACAGCAAGAATCGCATTTCGCTTCCGTCCAAGTTCCGCAAGGAATTGGGCGCGTCCGTCGTGGTGACGCGCGGTCTCGATAGCTGCCTCTTCGTCTACCCCAAGGCAGCCTGGAAGAAGCAGGCGGAGCGCATCGCTGCGCACTCGACCGGCAGCGCAGCGGGCCGCGGTCTCTCGCGCCTCATGCTCGCAGGCGCCGTCGAAGCGGACGTGGACAGCGCTGGCCGCATCCTCGTACCCGACTATCTGCGCTCCTTCGCGGACCTCAAGGAGAAGAGCGTCATTGCGGGCGTCTCCGATCGTGTCGAGATCTGGGATGAGAAGGCATGGACAACGTATACGAAGGCCATCGAGCGCGATGCGGATGAATTCGCCGAGCGTCTCGGCTCCCAGGGAGCCCTCTAAGCCGTATGGAGAATCGCCACACGACCGTGCTCCTCAAGGAATCCATCGAATCGCTCGGGGTACGACCGGGCGATGTGGCCGTAGATGCGACGCTCGGCGCGGCCGGGCATTTCCGTGAGTTCGCCATCGCGCTGGGGAATACGGGTACGCTCGTCGGCATTGATGCCGATCCGGAATCCGTCGTCCGCGCGCAGGAGGCGGCTGCCGAGTTTGCCGGGAAAGGTCCTACGACGCATCTGGTAAACGATAATTTCCGGAATCTCGGCCACATCCTCGACGACCTCGGTATTTCCTGCCTCGACCGTGCGCTCTTCGATCTCGGCTGGAACACCAATCAACTCGAAGAAGGTCGCGGCTTTTCGTTCCGTGCCGATGAACCGCTCCTCATGACCTATGGCGAGCCCGAGGAAGGGAAGACGGCGGCCGATCTCGTGAACTCGCTTCCCGAAGGGGAACTCGCCGACCTCATCTATAACTACGGCGAGGAGCGCTTCTCACGCGGCATCGCGCGCTCCATCGTGGAGACGCGCAGGCGCGAGCGCATCGTGACCACGAAGCAGCTCGCGGAGGCGGTGGAACAGGGCACGCCGTCCTGGTACCACCATCGCCGTATCCACCCGGCGACCAAGACCTTCCAGGCACTGCGCATCGCGACCAATGATGAGCTCGGTGCGCTTCGCGACGGGCTTACTGCCGCGATGGATCGCCTCACGCAGGGCGGCCGTATCGCCGTCATCACCTTCCATAGCATCGAGGACCGTATCGTGAAGTCGTTCATGAAGGATGCCGCCTACGCCGGACGCGGCTCCGTCGTTACCCGGAAGCCCGTAATCCCGTCGGAGAGCGAGCTCTCCGCAAATCCCCGCGCCCGCTCGGCGAAGCTCCGCGTATTCGAACGGTGCAACGGCGAGGACGTCTGCATTACTAAGCCAGCTAGCGTTCATCTCTATGTCTAACTCACGGAAAATTTCCCGTACGCTCGTGCTTCCGGTCATGCCGGACCGGACCATCACGTTCCTGACGCTCGCCGCTGGCATCATGTTCGCGCTCTATATCATGCTCGTCATTGCGACCGTCGTTTTCGCGACCGATCAGACCTCGCTCGCGGTTGATGTCCGCGATGCGGAGGGACGCATCTCGACCTTAGAGACGACCTACTACGCGGCCATCGCCAAGGAGAATGCAAGCAGCCCCGCGTCCGTGGGCCTCGTTGCCCCGACGGATGTTGAGTACGCGGTCGCGAAGCCGACCCGTGACCTCTCCTTCGCGGGAGAATAATCAGTCATGCGTCGCGCGGTCCGTACCCGGCTTCGTATCCTGTCCGCCGGGCTGCTCGCGGTCGCGCTGCTCCTCGTGATCCGGCTCTATTTCGTGCAGATTGTGCACGGCCGCGACTTTTCGCTACGCGCTGACCGACAGTACTTAAGTGCGAGCCAGGAACTTTATGACCGCGGCAGCATCTATTTCACCCGTAAGGACGGCACGCTGCTTTCTGCTGCATCGCTCGGTACCGGCTTCACCGTTTCCATAAATCCGTCGCTCATCAAGGATGCGACTTCCACCTACCAGAGGTTGAATGCCATCACGCCGCTCGATGCCGCGACGTTCTATGCATCGGCGGCGAAGCAGGATGACCCGTACGAAGTCCTCGCCAATCGTGTCCCCGAATCCCAAGGGATCGCTATCGCCGCAGCGTCCGTGCCGGGGGTGACGGTCACCCGCGAGCGCTGGCGCACCTACCCGGCAGACGACGAGGCCGCGCAGTCCATCGGCTTCGTGGGCTACGACAACGACAACACCATCGCGGGGCGCTACGGCCTCGAGCGCTACTATAACGACGTCCTCGATCGCAGCTCGACCGGCCTCTTCGGCAATTTTTTCGCCGAGCTCTTCGCGAATCTCGACAACGTGGTCGTGGACGCACGCGCGGCGCGCGAAGGGGATCTCATCACGACTATTGATCCGGTGGTACAGGAGAAGCTCGACCAGGTGCTCGCCGCAACGAATGGGCAGTACTCGAGCCAGCAGACGGGCGGCATCATCATGGTTCCTTCGACCGGCGAGATCATCGCGCTCGATACCTACCCTGAATTCGATGCGAACGACTTCGCGCATGAGAATCCTTCGACCTTCGGCAATCCGCTCGTGCAGAGCCAGTTCGAGTTCGGCTCCATCATGAAGCCGCTCACGATGACGGCGGGCCTCGATGCGGGCGTCATCACCCCGACCTCCACCTATAACGACACCGGCTGCATTACGGTCAATTCCTCGCGTATTTGCAATTACGACCTGAAGCCCCGCGGGGCGGGGACACCGATGCAGGAGATCCTTTCGCAATCGCTCAACGTGGGCGCCTCCTTCGTCGCGACGCGCCTCGGGCATGAGCGGTTCCGCTCGTACTTCGAGAAGCTCGGCTTCGGCACCGAGACCGGCATTGATCTGCCGAGCGAAGTCCCGGGCAATATCGTGAATATCAAGACGAGCCCGCGCGACGTCGAATACGATACGGCATCCTTCGGACAGGGCATCGCGGTCACGCCGGTGCAGATGGTGAAGGCGCTCGGCGCGCTCGCTAATAACGGGCAGACCGTCACGCCGCACGTCGTGAAGGCCATCCGGCTCGAGAATGGCGTCACCAAGACGCTCTCCTGGCCGGCCGATACCCAGGTGTATTCGCCGGAAGCCACGCAGGAGACCGATGCCATGCTCGTCCGGGTAGTGGACACAAAGCTCGGAAACGGCACAGTCGCTATCCCGACCATGAGCATCGCCGCGAAGACCGGTACTGCGCAGATCGCAAATCCTGCGACCGGGAAGTATTACGCGGGGAGTGTCTACTTCCATTCCTTCTTCGGCTTCTTCCCGG
>CAZVJX010000011.1:0-13154 GCA_964627575.1 uncultured Candidatus Saccharibacteria bacterium | reverse complement strand
TATCGAAACGAAGAAAGTGGAAGCAGTCGTCATCGGGGAATCGCGCGACTTTGCGGGGGACCCGAACCCGGTTGCGAATGCCGCCCGCGCGCTCGGCGACGAGCTTGCGGAACGCACGGGCGCCGCGGTCCACTATGAGCCCGAGATGCTGACGACCCAGGAGGCGCGCCGCGATTTCGAGGGCGCGCGCACCAATCACGGGAACGTGGACGCCAGCGCGGCCGCGCTCATCCTTACGAGCTATCTTTCCCGGAAGCATGCCTAAAAACTTCAGTTGCAGCGTTGGGGCCACCCGCCCGGCTCATCCGCCGTATACTGGATACGTCTTCTTCGCCGTCCCGCCCACGCCTTGCATCTAAAATTTTTATTCACGCTTCACCATGGACACCGAGCGCATTAGCATTGATGACTTCGCGAAGATCGAAGTGAAGGTCGGAACCATCCAGTCCGCTGAAGCGGTCCCCGATAGTACCAAGCTGCTGCGGCTCGTCGTGGATTTCGGCGAAGAGGCGGGACCCCGGCAGATCGTCTCCGGCATCGCCCGCTACGTAGAAAGCCCGGCATCGCTCGTCGGGCGCCAGCTCCCGTTCGTCACGAACCTGGCGCCACGCACGCTCGCCGGACTCGAGAGTAACGGCATGCTGTTTGCGGTAGGGGAAGGGGAGTCGTTCGCGTTCCTCGTCCCTGATCGCTCCATTCCTCCTGGCACGAGCGCGCACTAACGTGTTCACTCTCGCGTAGCGCGGCGAAGCGCCGCGCTATACTGAGGTGCAATGCCAGCCTCGCTCACTCGTCTCCTCCGCCTCGAGCTCGCGGCGCCGCGCTACCTCTCCATGCCGACTGCCGGCATCGACATCTCCGCGAGCGGCATCAAGGTCGCCGCGCTCACCGAAAAGGCGCACGGCCTCGAGCTCTCCACCTTCGGCGAGGACACCCTCCCCGAGGGAGCCATTGTCGGCGGCGAGATCGTCGAGCGCGAAGCAGTCGTGAGCGTGCTCAAGAAGCTCGCCCGCGCACACGACATCAAGACCGCGAACATCACGCTCCCGGAAGCGCGCAGTTACCTCTTCGAGGCGGAGGTGCCCGGCGCTACGCCCCAGGAATGGCGCATGGCCATCGAGCAGCACCTGGATGAATACGTCCCGCTTCCGCCGGCCGACGTCATTTTCGACGCGGTTCCCGTGGTGCGGGTAGGGGAGACCATGCACATGGTGGGTGTGGGCGTCGCCCGGCGCGTCGTGGAACTCGCGCTTTCGGTGTTCGACGAGGCAGGTATCCGCGTACGCTCCATCGAGGGCGAGACCTTCGGCGTCCCGCGCGCGCTCCTACCGCACGGCTATAACGAGACCGTACTCATCATTGATATCGGCCGGACCACGACCAAGTTCAATGTCGTGTCCCACCGCATTCCGGTCTTTGCCACCACGCTCGATGTGGGCGGCCAGGCGCTTACTGCAGCGGTGCAGAAGTACTTCAATGTAGACGAGGAGGAAGCTAAGCGCGTGAAAGCGGAGCGCGGCCTCGTCGCATCCGACGATAACCAGGAGTACCTCGCCGCCATGCTCTCGACGGTTTCGGTGATCCGCGAGGAGCTGTTGCGTCGGCTCGAGTACTGGCAGAGCCGCGCGCGGACCGGTACGGCGCATGAACCGGTGACCCGCGCCATCCTCGTGGGCGGCAACGCGACCCTGCGCGGCCTCCCGGAATACCTCGAAACTTCGCTCAAGATCCCCATCGAGCTCGGCGATGTGTTCACCAATCTCGCCAAGCGCGACGACTGGCTGCCGCCGATCGATTACATGGAATCGCTCGCGTACGCCACCGCCATCGGGCTCGCGCTGCGCGAGTACGTGCCCGCACGACGCCATGACTGAACTCACGAACCTGCTTCCGCCTGACCGCCTTGCGACGCTGCGCCGCGAATATTTCATGCGGCTCGTCATCGTGACGGTGATCGCGCTTTCCGGGATCGCCGTCGGCAGCGGCGCGCTCCTCGTCCCGTCGTACCTCTACCTCGTACACGAGATCCAGGTGCATGAGACGAATATCCAGGACCTCGATGGGCGTCTCGCGCAGGTTAACGGCCCGGAGACCAAAGCGGAGCTCGCTTCGCTCACCTCGACTGCGACGTACCTGGCGCGCCTTTCGACGACCTCGCCGGCGACGGCTGCATTCCGGGGTGTGCTCGCGGTTCCGCGGACCGGCATCACCCTGACCGGACTTACGTACCTGCCCGCCACGCATGGTGCGGACGGAAAGATGACGCTCACCGGCACCGCCGCTACTCGCGAATCGCTGCGCGCCTACGATGACGCGCTCTCCGCGCTCCCGTACGTAGATAGCGCCGATCTGCCCATCAGTGCATTCGCCAAAGACAGCGACATTCCGTTCGTCATCAGCCTTACGGGCACGCTTTCGCCATGAGCCTCCGCACGCTCATCCCGCTTTCTATAGCGATCCTCGTATTCCTCGGTGCGGTCGGGCTCTATAGCGCCGGCTACTATCTTCTTTCTACGGTCGAGGCGAAGTCCGAAAAGCTCGCCTCGCAGGAAGCAGCGAAAAGCCAGGAACTCGAGGCGGCAACGCGTGCGCATCAGGCGCTCACCTCTCTCTCCACGCAGGAGGCGGCGCTGAATCAGCACTTCGTCGCCAAGGCCGACATCGTGCCGTTCCTCGAGCAGCTGCAGGCGACCGGCGTGCCGTACGGCGCGAAGGTGAATGTCGTCTCCGTGAACGATGCGTCGGACAAGGTCCATAGCCGCATCCAGCTCTCGCTTTCCATTTCCGGCTCCTTCGACGCGGTGATGCGTACGCTCGGCACCATCGAGTACGGCCCGTACGACGGGGTGATGACCAACGTTTCGCTCGGCACTGCGGTGGGAGACGACGCGAAGGTCGCCACAGGCACCGCGTGGACGGCGCTCGCCACGTACTCGGTCGGTCTGCGCGCGACCACGACCGCAACCTCGACGAAATCATGAACCTTTCGAAACTCACCGATATCAATTCGCTCCGCTCCGCGCTTAGTCGCGTTTCGTACGGCGACCGCCTCCGGCCGCAGCGCGACTGGCTCGCGGTCATAACCATCACCGGCATCCTGCTGCTGGCGAGCGGAGGGTGGAGCTACTGGCTCTTCGAGCAGGTCGCGATGAACGAGCAACAGGGGACCGATGCCGTCGCCACGCACATCAATACCTCGGCGCTCGATACGGTGGATCGCGTATTCGCCGCACGTGCCGCAGAGCGCGCTCACTACCAGGACGACTACCGGTTCGTTGACCCGTCGCACTAGCGGAGCTAGGGTAAAGAGGCCCCTGTAGTTCAATGGATAGAACTCCGGACTTCTAAGCCGGCTATGTAGGTTCGATTCCTGCCGGGGGCACAAGAATGGTAGAGTGCAGCTGACGCGCATGTGGCGGAATTGGTATACGCGTACGTCTCAGAAGCGTATGGAGCAATCCTTGGAGGTTCGAGTCCTCTCATGCGCACAAAACGAAGGAGCCCGCAGCGTACGCTGCGGGCGACTATCGTTTTGTAACTCATGAGAGGACTCGAAAGCCGGAGGCTGCGAAGCCAGCGCGTAGCGCTGATGCCGAGGCGGGGTCGCGGCCGAGCGAAGCGAGAGCGGTGACCGAGAGCGTACTCGCGGTCCTCTCATGCGCACCGTAAAAACAGACAGGGACCGCGAAAGCGGTCCCTGTTGGGTTAATCGACGGCGAAGTTCCGAAGCTCAAGCATGGCGAGGGCGTGATGCTCTTCCAGCTGGCGGATTTTCTCAAGGGTCTCGGGACTGGGACGAAACTCGTCCATGAACTTTTCTGCAGCCGGGCCCATAAGTTCCACGCGGCCTTTTTGCGGTTTTTCGAAAAGTGCCTTGATTCCCATTTCACTACCTCCTCGTTCTAGTGTAGCCTACGAAAGACCGCGCGCTTAGCTCAGTTGGTAGAGCACCCCGTTTACACCGGGATGGTCGGGGGTTCGAGTCCCTCAGCGCGCACCTTCAAATACGGTCGAGTCCCTCTTCTGTATAATTGGCGCACTATGGATGAACGCCTCGAGGCAATCGTATCCGGAAAGGTGCAGGGCGTCTGGTTCCGCGACTTCACCCGGCGCGTGGCGGTGCGGCTCGGGCTCGTTGGCGAAGTGAAGAACCTGCCGGACGGCACGGTGCACGTCATTGCGGAAGGGAAGCCCGATGCGCTCGAGAAACTCATCGAGCACCTGCACCTTGGCCCGCGCGATGCGAAGGTGGAGAAGGTCGCCCAGGCCTGGAAGAAGGCCGAGGGCACGCATGCTAAATTCAACATCGTATAGCTATGGACCTTCCGATTCTGTACGAAGATGCGGACGTCGTCGCGGTCAACAAGCCCGCAGGCGTAATGACGCATCCGGACGGCCGCTCGACCGAGGAAACGGCAAGCGATTGGTTCGCGGCGCGGTACCCCGAAAGCGCGGGGGTGGGGGAGGCGCAGAAACTCCAGGACGGCACCGAAATCCTGCGACCGGGCGTGGTGCACCGCCTCGATCGCGAAACCAGCGGCGTCCTTATATTTGCGAAGACACCGGAAGCGCATGCGTTCCTGAAGTCCGCTTTCCAGGAGCGGCTCACGAAGAAGACCTACCTCGCCTTCGTCTACGGCACGATGAAGGAGAAGAAGGGCATCATCGATTTTTCTATCGGCCGCTCGACCCAGGACTTCCGGCTCCGGAGCGCGCAGCCGAAGGCAAAAGGGCAGCTGCGCGAGGCGCTCACGCGATGGGAGCTCATTGCGAACGAAGGCGGCCACGCGCTCCTTAAGGTCATGCCCGAGACGGGCCGTACCCATCAGATACGCGTCCATCTGAAAGCCATCCATCATCCCGTCGTCTGCGACCCGCTCTATGCACCAAGCCGCACCTGCGATCTGGGCTTTGACCGCCTCGGCCTTCATGCCTATGAACTCGATATTCCGCTCCCTTCGGGCGGGCGCCAGGTCATTACCGCGCCGCTTCTGGCCGAGCTCGCTACTGCAGTCGCGCAGTTTCCCGGCACCGAGAGCTACCTTAAATAAGCGGCGTTTTGCGTTAGAAAATGCCCTGTGGTACAGTCCGTGGGTCATGAATTCCGTCATCACTCCCGTTAAGACCGAGGAGCGCGTGAAGCTCGGCATCCGCCCGGGCGATACCGTGCGTGTCCACCAGAAGGTCATCGAGAAGGGAAAGACCCGCCTCCAGATGTTCGAGGGCCTCGTCATCGCGGTCAAGCACGGCACCGAGGCCGGCGGCACGTTCACCGTGCGCGCCCAGATGTCCGGCATCGGCGTCGAAAAGATCTTCCCGCTCTACTCGCCGGTCATCGATAAGATCGAGATCGTGCGCCGCTCGAAGGTCCGCCGCGCCAAGCTCTACTTCATCCGCGAGAAGGTCGCGCGCGAGGTGCGCCGCCAGCTCCGCAACATGCGCATGATGAACGTCTCCACCGACGATTTCGCTACCGTAGAGGAGCCGATCGAGGAGACCGCGCCGGCAGCCGAGGAGGCACCGATCACTGCAGGGGAGCCGGAGACCACGGAAGAGGTCGCGGCAGCCGCAGAAACGGATGCCGAGAAGGCAGCATAAGAAAAACAAAGAAAGCGCCGCAGGCGCTTTCTTTGTTGGACAGCTTGCGCTATAGTGCGCTCACACCTGCCCAGGTGGCGGAATTGGTATACGCGTATGCTTGAGGTGCATATGCCGCAAGGCTTGGAGGTTCGAGTCCTCTCCTGGGCACCAAACGAAGGAGCCGGCAGCGCAAGCTGCCGGCGATTTCGTTTTATTGACTTCCCGTATGAAGGAGCGCATGCTTCCGGCAGCGGAATTGTTCCGTGCGTGTTAAACGAGGGAACCAAATAATGCACGTTCAAAAGAAAGAGGCTGACGTCGCCGCCCTGACGGCAACCATCGTTGCCGCCTACGTCGGCAGGACCACGGCCAATCGTGACGACGTGGTGAAGCTCATCGACGAAGTCGCGGCAGCTCTGCTGAGGATCTCCACCCCGGCGCCGCCTTCAGTCGCCGAAGAGCCCGTGCTGGAAGCTCCGGCTTCCACGGCGCTGGGGGAGCATCGTCGTCCGGTCGAGGTGCCGCTCGGTCCGAAGCCGGCGGTGCCGATCGCCCAGTCCGTTCACCCGGACTATCTCGTCTGTCTCGAGACGGGGGGCCACTTCAAGATCCTGAAGCCGCACCTGAACGCGCTCGGCATTACCTCTGACGCGTACCGGCAGAAGTGGGGCCTGCCCGCGGACTACCCGATGGTCGCGCCGAACTACACGGCGTTTCGCTCCAAGGTGGCCAAGGACTCGAACCTCGGCAGTCAAGGGAGGATGCCGCGGCGGGATGCTCCTCGGCTTCGTGCTCGGGCATGATGTTTCGACGCCGACTCGTGAGTCGGCGTCGTTTCTTTTATCCTGAGTATCCGTACCGCGGCGGATATGCTATAAACGCTCATATCCGTTCGGATATACATGGCGGCCTTAGCTCAGTTGGTAGAGCTCCTGGTTGTGGTCCAGGCGGTCGCGGGTTCGAGCCCCGCAGGTCGCCCAAATGAAACCGCCTTCGGGCGGTTTTTTCCATTTGGTTGACCTGAGCGTGCTGCGCACGCTGTAGGCTCTTGATGTTCGGATCTCCCTGAAGGTTCAGTTGCAGGGCTAGCGATACGCGCTAGTATCGCTCGTAGAAGAGGAGATTAGTTATGGGCGGCGTTATCCATATCGAGTTCGAACCAGCAGGCTCTTCACTCCGGCAGTACGGGGAGCGCACTACGCGTCGTATCCAGCAGGCGATCCAGGGCACTGCGCCCTCGGTGCTTGTGCACTCGTTGCCGCGGCAGGGCGTGCGGGTCCTCGAGCCCCGTACGGAGGAAGCCTTCCAGCTCCGGCAGGTGCGTGACGGCATCGAACGGTTCATCCGCGGGCGTCGTCACCGGCCTATCCCTATCGAGGTCAGGAAGCTGGCGTCGTTCGGCACCCACACCATCTATCTGAGCGTCGGGAGCGATGAGCTCTCCGAAGAAATGGAGCAGTTGCACACGCAGCTCCGCAACAGCGGCATGGATGTGGGGAAGCACGAATGCTGTATCCACGGCATTTACCTCGCGGAAGGTCTCAACGAAGCGGCGTTCGCGGCCGCATTCGAATGCTTCGAGTCGGAGACCTACCCTCGCCATATCACGCTCGATGCGCTCTGTGTGCGCAATAGCGGCTTTCCGTTGTACCACAACCGCATGGCCGCGTAATACTCCGGGAGGAAGCTCGTGCTTCCTCCCGTTCTGTTTTTGCTATACTCCCGCCATGAAAGCTTTCTTCGAGGAATTCAAGACGTTCGCGCTGCGGGGCAACGTGCTCGACCTTGCGGTCGGCGTCGTCATCGGTACCGCCTTCAATACCATCGTCACGTCGCTCGTGACCAATATCTTGACGCCGCCGCTCGGCCTCCTCACCGGCAAGATCAATTTCAAGGATCTCGTCATCGCTCTCGGCGGCACGGTGAAGATCGAGTACGGCCTCTTCCTCCAGGCCGTCATCAGCTTCGTCATCACCGCGTTCGCCCTCTTCCTCTTCGTGCGATTCATCAACCGCGTCGTCCATAAAGAACGCCACAAAGAGCCGCAGCCGGTGGAGGCGAAGAGCCCGGAGGTGGTGGTCCTTGAGGAGATTCGCGACGAGCTGCGTCGCCTCGGCCGCGCGTAAGCGAAAGAATAGCCGTCCCGGTACGTCACAGCGGACGTGCTACCATCCCCGCTATATGAAAGGACTGCTCGCAGGTACCGTGCTCATCTTCGTCATCGGCCTCGCCGGGTTCCTCTACCGTAATGCGCTCGAGCACCCGGCCGCGTCGGGAGGGAGTACCGTTCCGGTCGCGTGCACGCAGGAAGCGAAGCTCTGCCCGGACGGCAGCTCCGTCGGCCGCACCGGTCCGGACTGCCAGTTCGCGGCGTGCGCGTTCCCGAACGTCGAGCTCGCTTCCGCGAAGCTCGCATTCGCGGTTCCTGATGGCTACGCGCAGAACGGCGCAGCACAGGGCGATCCCACGCTCCTTGCGGCGTTCGAGAAGCCTGCGAAGGAAGAGAACGCGACGCATGCGATCGTCGTGCGCGACTACCTGATCGCGGCAGGGAAGACGGCGACCAGCACCATGCTCGAGAATACGGTCTTCGAATCTTCGGGCGTGCAGGCCACGTCCACCAGCCAATTCGCCGCTAAAATCGCGAACGCTCGGACCTTCTACTGCGTCACGCTCGAGCGTTTCGAAGGGCAGGTGCATACCGCCTGCTATCTCCCGCGGACGACGGACGTGCTGCGCTTCGAGGTGCTCGAGAAGGACGTGGACTGGACGAACCCGCATCTCGACATTGACGCGCTGCCCGAGCACCAGGCGTTTGCGCGCATGCTCGCGACCGTGCAGCTTCGCTAGCGGTTATAGTTACCCAGTAATCATTTACCCAATACTGTATGGACGTTAATCCTTCACCTACGCTTATTTCCGCTAGCCGGGGCGTGCGCTATGCCGCTGCCGCCGCGCTCGCCATGGTCGCGGTATTCCTCCTCGCCCAAACCTGGCACGTCATCGCGTCCACCGATCGCGTGAATCCGAATGACGTCGCGACCATCACCGTGACCGGCACCGGCAAGAGCGCGGCTGCGCCCACCGTCGCCACCATCAGCTTCACCGTACAGGAGAATGCCGCGACGGTTTCGGCTGCGCAGGATGCGGCGACCAAGCGCACGAACGACGCGCTCGCAGCAATCAAGAAGCTGGGCGTTGATGATAAAGACGTTCAGACGAGCGGTTACAACGTCATGCCGCAGTACGCGCAGCAGGCGTGCCCGCACGGCAGGTTCTGCCCGCAGGACACGAGCAAGATCACCGGGTATCAGGTCTCCCAGTCGGTCACCGTTAAGGTGCGCGACGTCTCGAAGGCCGGCGATGTCGTTGGCGCGCTTGGTACCGCGGGCGTCCAGAATATCTCGGGCCCCGACTTCGCGGTGGATGACGACACGGCAGTGAAGGCCGACGCGCGCGGCAAGGCTATTGATGACGCGCACACAAAAGCGGCCGCCCTCGCCAAGCAGCTCGGCGTCTCGCTCGGACATGTCGTGAGCTTCTCGGAGAGCGGGGGAGCCATGCCGTACTACGCGAAGGCGATGTCGGCTACGGCTGGCGCTGGGGAAGCGACGCCTGCGCCGACGCTCCCGACGGGCCAGAACGAAACCGAGGTGACCGTCACGGTCACCTACGAGATCCGCTAGGAAACGGCCGACAGACCTCGTCTGCGTCGTTGCGGGCCCCGCCGCTTCACTGCGTCGTATACTCAGTACGCCTCCGTTCAGCGGACGCCCGCGCCTTGCATCCACGGCCTCTCGGCCGCTGCCCAAGAACCACCCCGTGCGGGGTGGTTCTTGTTTGACATCGCGTTTAGGCCGTACTATGATGCGGATACGTAAGGCCTGCGGGCCTTTTTTATTAGAACGCCTTAGTTACCGGTATGAACTTCTTCACCTACCTCAAGAACGTCCGCGCGGAGATGTCCCATGTCGTCTGGCCGGACCGCACGCAGGGTATCTGGCACACCGTCCTTATCATCGTCATCTCGGCGGGGCTCGCGCTCCTTATCGCCGGGCTCGACTACGTGTTCACGGGCGTGGTGTCCCGCATCGTCGGTTAATCGGCGCTAACCGCTTTTCTCTATGGAAACGAAGACCGCACCCCAGTTCAACGAGGACGCAGAGAACCAGGAGCCCCGCTGGTACACCATCCATACCTACGCCGGCTACGAGAACGCCGTCGAGCGCAACCTGAAGCAGCGCATCGAGTCGCTCGGCATGGAAGGCAAGATCTTCGAAGTAGTCGTCCCGACCGAGAAGAAGATCCGCGTGAAGGCCGGCAAGCGCATCGTCGAGGAGGAGAAGATCTACCCCGGCTACATTCTCGTGAAGATGATCGTGGACGAGGATTCCTGGTTCGTGGTGCGCAACACGCCGCGCGTCACCGGATTCGTCGGCTCCGGCACGACGCCGGTCCCGATGGAGGAGAGCGAGATCGCGACCCTCATGAAGCGCATGGACGCCGAGGCGCCGAAGCACCGCATCGACCTCATGAAGGACGATCCGGTCGTCATCGCCGACGGCCCGTTCAAGGACCTCGAGGGTAAGGTGGGCGAGATCGACGAGGAACGCGGCAAGGTGAAGGTGCTCGTCTCGATGTTCGGCCGCGAGACGCCCGTCGAGCTCGATTTCTTGCAGGTTCGCAAGCTCTAAGGTAGGTTTAAGGAACTTATATGGCAAAAGCAGTTAAGAAAATCAAGCTCCAGATCCCGGCAGGGAAGGCGACCCCGGCTCCGCCGGTCGGTACCGTGCTCGGTCCCGCAGGCGTCAACATCGGCGACTTCGTGAACAAGTTCAACGAGGCGACCCGCGAGCGCGCTGGCGAGATCGTCCCGGTCGAGATGACCGTGTACGAGGACCGCACGTTCTCCCTCGTGTACAAGGTCTCCCCGATGTCCCGCCTCATCCTCGCGGCGCTCGGCGTCGAGAAGGGTTCGGGCAAGACCCCGTTCTCCAAGGTCGGCACCCTCACGAAGGCGCAGGTCGCGGAGATCGCGAAGAAGAAGATGCCGGACCTCTCGGCCGTCTCTCAGGAGGCAGCAGAGAAGACGGTAGAGGGCACGGCCCGCTCCATGGGTGTCACCATTGCAAAATAGGCGCGTCACCATCGCGAAGTAACGTCGCTCACGTACAAAAACCCCGGCATCTGCCGGGGTTTTTTTCGTCACGCTCGTGCGAGCGTGACGAATCGGTACTGATGGCCTGCGTCGTCCGTCGCCGGCGCGCTCTCCTTGATGCTCGTGAAGCCCGAGTAGTGGGGAAAGACGGCGTCGCCCTCGGCCGGGTCGTCCACGAGCGTGAGCGAGAGCCGATCGGCGTAGGGGAGCGCAAGCGCGTAGATGGCACCCCCGCCCATGACCCAGAGCTCTTCGCCGCCGGGCGCGGCGCGCCCGGCGGAAAGCGCGGCCTCGATGGAGGCGGCGACGACGGCGCCCGGAGCCGCGTAGCCGGGGTCCCGCGAGACGACGATGTTCGTGCGGCCGGGCAGCGGCCGGAACCGCTCGGGAAGGGATTCCCAGGTTTTGCGGCCCATGATGACCGGATGTCCGGAGGTAAGCTCCTTGAAATGCTGCATGTCGGCGCGGTTGCGCCAGATGAGGGCGCCGTCCCTGCCGATGGCGCGGGTCTGCTCGGAGAGGATAGCGATGAGGGTGATCATAGGGGTCCGCGGTGAATGTTCTGTGCCGCCTCCAGCCTAGCACCGGCCGACGGACCCGTCATGCCCGGCCGGTTTGCCGAACCGCAGGCGCTCTAGTAGCGTTACGGCAGACAACGAACCTTGGAGGTGTATCATGGACGCTACTATGGCAAAGCCAGCGGTGTCGCCCGGCGAGCGCAAGCCCAACCAGGCCCATCCGGTCCATAAGCGCGCAGCCCGCATCCTCAACGGGCGGGCCAGCTTCACGGACCGATACTTCCCGAACCACGACGAACTGAAGGAGGCAATCGCGCACCTGCGCGACATGGACTGCGTCATCGTGTTCACGACCGGCGTCTGGGATCTCTTCCACGTCGGTCACGCCGAGTACATCGCGCGCGGCAAAGAGGAGGCCAAGAAGCACTATCCCGATGCCGAGCATGTCATTCTCGTCGTGGGGGTGGACACGGACCTGCTTACGAAGGAACGGAAAGGGCCGAAACGCCCTATCGTACCCGAGGACGAGCGGTGCCGGGTCCTCTCGCACCTGCGCGACGTCGATATCCTGACGCTCCAGTACGAGCCCAATCAGCTCTACAGACTGATCGAGCATGACGTGCGCGTCATCTCGTACTCGACCCAGGACCTGCCCTCGGACCTCGAGGACCTTCGCCGGGAGTGCCAGCATTTGGTGCAGTTGCCGCCCCAGGCGGAGACGAGCACTTCGGCGCGCATCCGCACGCTCGCGATGGACGGCAAGCTCGAGATATTCGAATCGTTCAGCAAGCGCTTCGGGCAGCTGATGAAGGAGATGCAGAATGAGCTCGGCGGCAAGTAGGACCCTTATCGCGTACCTCCCGGTGCCGCATCGCGGCTACCTGGAGCTCCTCGGCAAGTACCCGGATTCGGTCTACGTGCTCGGGAAGGAGTTCGTCGGCGAGTTCATCTCGCTCACGCGCAACCTGCCGGCGGTCGCTCCGGAAGAGGCGTGCCGGATGGTGCAAGGGCTCGGCTTCGTCCAGGAAGTCCGCGTGCTTTCGCCGAAGGATCTCCCAGCGCTCGCCGGTCGTCCCCTTGTGCTGCCGGACGAGGAAGTATCCCGCGCGTTCTGCGAGCGGCATCTTTCCGACGCGGACGTCGAGTTCGACGGTTCGTGGCGGCTGCGGTGGCACTGGGATGCGGTGAACGCGCACCGGGTCCCGGATATCGACCTGGCCGTAAGCCAGGACGAGCTGGACCGGGAGCTTCTCGGGAAGGCGCGTGCGGCGGCCGAGCGCAGTCCCGATTGGTGGCGGCAGGTGGGCGCGGTCCTTTCCCGGGACGGCGTTCCGCTGCTGGCCGCGTACAATACGCACCTGCCGAGCGAGCAGAGCGCGTACGTCTACGGCGACCCGAGGAGCAACTTCGGGCCCGGCGAGCGCATCGATGCGACGCTTTCCCTGCACGCGGAGATCGGCATCATCGCCGAAGCCGCGCGCCGGGGCATCGCAACGGACGGGGGCGACCTCTACGTCACCACGTTCCCCTGCCCGCCCTGCGCGAGCGCGGTCGCGGTATCGGGGATACGCCGACTTTACTTCGCGGACGGATACTCGCTCGTGGCAGGCGCGGAAACGCTCCGGTCGCGGAATATCGAGATCATTCGCGTCGTATAGCTCCCTTTCGAGGGAGCTATTTCTTTTTCTTGAAGCCGATGAGCGCGGTGATCGTTTCGGTCTCGGCGCCGTGCGGCACCCCGGTCACGATCTGGGCATGGAGGTGCGCGACCGTCGCGCCGGTCATGTCCGTCCGTCCGCTCCGCATGAAGAGGGTAGCGCCTGTGATCGAATGCTCGCGCACCAGCTTTCGATAGGCGGCGCCGAGATCCTTCCATGCGTCCGCTGCAAGCGCTTCGG
>CAZVJX010000010.1:0-14062 GCA_964627575.1 uncultured Candidatus Saccharibacteria bacterium | reverse complement strand
GACCGCGAGCGGCCCGAAGAAGGCGGAGGAGAGCGCAAGCGGGATCATACCCACCACCGTCACGATGGTCGTGAGGAAGATGGGGCGGAGTCGAGTGGAGGCGGCCTCCACGACCACGTCCTCGAGTGACATGTCCGGATGCTCGCGGTGGATGCGCGCGATCGAGTCCATGAGAATGATGGCGTGATTGATGATGACGCCCGCAAGCGCAATGATGCCCAGCATGCTGGTGAGCGAGAGGGGCTGACCCACGAGCGTGAGGCCGCCGAAGACGCCAACGAGCGAGAGCGGAATGATGGTGAGGAGATAGAAGGAGTGGCGGAAGGAATTGAATTCGAGTACGAGGATGGCGAACATGAGCGCAGCGCCCGCAATGAGCGCAATGAAGATTTCGGTGAAGGACTGATTGATGTCCTCGGATGCGCCGCCCACCGTCTGCACGACGCCCTTACCGAGCTTGTCGGAGGTGAAGAGCTTCTCGAACTTGCGGGTCGCCTCGAGCACGTTGGTGCCGGCGGCGACGTCCGCCGTGACGGTCGTGATGCGCGTGCCGGCCTCGTGGCTGATGCTCGACTCCGCCGGTGCGTACGTAACGGCGGCGATGGAAGAGAGCTGTACCGGACCCGACGTTCCCTTCACTTCGAGGTTCCTCACGGCATCAATGGTGGCGTGGGTGGTCTCGGACGGATCCTGATAATTCGGGTTGAGGTCGAGCTTGGTGACGACATCGATGTCGTCCTTGCCGGTGCGGATGGAGGTGGCCTTCTCGCTGAAGAGTGCGGTGCGCAGCGTGTCCGCGACGGAAGCGGTGGAGACGCCGAGCTCCGCAGCCTTTTCGGGATCGAGCGTGACGACGAATTCCGCGCCCGTGTTTTTCGTGCTCGACTGGATGTTCACGACGCCCGGAATGGACGCGAGCACGTTCGCGGCGTTGTCCGCGGTCTTAGAGAGCTCGGCGAGGTCGTCGCCCGAGAACGTGAGGGTGATCGGCGAGGGGGAGGTCGGGCCGTTATTCGGCGCGCCCACGGTGATGGTGGCCGAGGTGATGCCGGCGAGCTTCTGACGGAGCTCAGTCACGAACTTAGCGCTCTTGAGGTGGTGGCCCTTGGGAAGGTTCACGGTGATGTTGCCGATGTTGCTGCCGGACGAGGGCCCGCTGAATCCGCCGGCGAACGAGCTGCCCGCACCCGCCTCGCTCACGAAGGAGGCGACGTTCGGGTCGCGGTAGAGCACTTCCTCGACCTCGCGCACGGCGAGGTCGGTCTGGGAAAGATCGGTGCCGAGCGGCTTCTCGATAGTGATGTACACGTAATCGGAATCCTCGCTCGGGAAGAAGATGGACTTGAGGAGGCCTGTGGCGGGGAGCGCGAGCGCGATGACGAAGAGCACGATCATGCCGATGAGGAAGCGGTTCTGGCCGCGCTTATCGTGGAGGAAGCGGTGGAGGAATCCCTGGTACCAGGTCTTCGCGCGCTGGTTGTAATGCTCCTGGCGCTCTTGCATGCGCGAGTGCTCGTCCCTCACGTAGAAGATGGCGAGAAGCGGGACGAAGCCGAGCGCGACGAAGATGGATGCGAGGAGGACGAAGATGAGCGTGAAAGGGATCGAGGCGAGGAACTTGCCAATGATGCCGGTCAGGAAGAAAAGCGGGACGAACACCACGATGGTGGTGAAGGTGCCGGCGATGAGCGGCCACGCGTACTCGCGGATGGCGGCGACGGCGGCCTCGTGCTTGTTGCCGTACTTAAGGAGACGCGTATGGAATGCCTCGACGACCACGATGCCCGAGTCCACGAGGATGCCGATGGCGAGGATGAGCGAGAAGAGGGAGACCTCATTGAGCGTATTGCCGGATGCAAGGAGGCCGATGAACGCGATGAGGAAGGAGAGCGGGATGGAGGCCGCGGCGACGAGCGACTCGCGCCAGCCGAGTGTGAAGAGAAGCACGAGCATCACGAGCAGGACGGTCTCGATGCCGGCGCGCGAGAGCTCGGAGAGGCTCTTCGACACCTCGTCGGCGCCGTTGTAGGAAATGACGATGTTCGTGCCTTCGAGGATGCCGTTCTTCCGGAGCTCATCGAGCGTATCGAGAACCGCCTTTCCGGTGGCGGCGATGTTGCCGCCGCGCGCCTTGAAGACGGAGAGGGTGAGCGAGGGCTGGGCCGGCTTCCCGGCGACCGAGACGCGGGAGCGGGTCGCCGGATCGGCGAGCCCGTCCTCGACATCCGCAACGTCGCGCACATGCAGCAGCGCGCCGCCCTGGCCCGTGAGCGCGACATTGCCCACCTGGTCGGTGGAGGCGACGCCGGACTCGAACCGCACCGAGTAATTCACGCCGTCCACGACGATGGAGCCGGCGGGTGCCGCGATGCCGGCCGCGCTGATCGCCTGGGTGACCTGCGACGGCGAGAGGCCGTACTGGGCGAGGAGCGCCTGCTTCAGGATGACCTGCACCTCGCGCTTCCGGACGCCGGAAACGGTGACGCGGGAGACGCCGGGGACGCGCTTCACCTCGTCGGAAACCGATTCGCCGAGTGCGGTCAGCTCTTCGGGTGCGAGATTGCCCGAAATCGAGACCTCGAGCACCGGGAAGTCCGCGAGGTTGATGTCGGAGACCGTGGGCGTCAGCGCTTCGGTCGGAAGATCGGGCGCGACCTTGCTCACCGCGTCCTTGAGGGACTGGATGGACTTATCGATGTCGGCGTTCGAATCGAACTCGACCACGACCGTGGAGACGCCCGAACCGGACGTGGAGGTAACTTTCGAGACATGCTCGATGCCGAGCACGCCGTCCTCGATCTTGTCCGTGACGAGCCGCTCTACGTCGGCAGAGGACGCGCCCGGGAGCACCGTGGTAACGACGCCGTCCGGGATGGAGATGTCCGGGGTGGACTCCTTCGGAATGGCGGTGACGGAATAGAGGCCCGCCCCGAGAAGCGCGAGCATGAGGAACACCGTGAAGTGGTGTTTGCGGAGGAAGAAACTCCAGAAGCCGGTCATACGAAGCTACGGCGTCGAGGTTGCAATAGTGACTTTCTCGCCTTCAGCGAGCCCGCGCGCATCCGTCACGATCACGAGGTCGGAAGGAAGCGGGGTCGTGACCTCGATGCGGTCGCCGTGCACGTCGCCGATCTCGACCGGATGCGCGACGAGCGCGTGATTTTCGTCCACGCTAAAGACCACACGCGAGGTGGACGTGAGCTTGAGCGCCGTGAGCGGCAGGAGGAGCGGCGCGGTGTTCGATGCGGTTGCGGTGGAAGAAGCGGTCGCCGCGGTCGGGCTCGGGAGCGAGAGATGGACGGCTTCGCCGTTGGTGAGATCCGCGTCCGGAGCGACCGCGACATGGACCTCGATCTGCTTCGTGACCGGGTCGAGCGCCGGAGCGATGGAGGTGACGACGCCCGGAACCTTACCCTCGACCGTCACTTTACTGCCGACCGCGATGAGCGCGCGGTTCTCCTCGGAAATGTAGGCGACGGCTTCGAGCGCGCCGTTCTGGGCGACCGTGGCCACATGCGCAAGCGGCTGCACATAGTCGCCGATATGAAGGGAGAGGAAGTTCACCTGGCCGGCGATCGGCGCACGCACGAGCGTCTTCTCGAGATTCGCCTGCGCAGCGCGCAGCGCTCCGAGCGCACTCTTTACGTTCGCGGCGACGCCGGCGGTCGCGCTCGAGCCCTGACTCTGGTAGGCCTGCTTCGCGGCGGTGATGTTCGCCTGGATCGCCGCGATATTCGTGCGTGCGGTCGCGAGCGCGGTCAGCTGCGCGGCGTTCGCGTCGCTGTTGTACTTGGTCGCTGCGGTCGCGATGTCGGTGATGAGCGCCGCTGCCTGGCGCGCGTCCGTGTCGGCTTCATCGAGCTGCTGCCCGGCATTCTGCGAGCTTGCGGCCGCGAGGTGGGAATTCCAGGCATCCATCGCTACCTTGAGTGCCTGGCGCTTGCGCGGGAAGTAATCGAAATCGAACGGCTGCGGACTGATGAGGAACTGGGGACCGAAGGCGCCCGGGTTGCCGTAGAACTGGTCCACGTACGTCTTCAGTGTCGAGTCGAGCGAGTTGTAGGACGAGGTGTAGGTGTTGAGCGCCGAAGAAGCGACGTCCTTCGGGGACGCGCCCTGCTGCGCAGCCACCGCTGCATCGTAGGCGCCCTCGGCTTGGAGCACCGCGGCGCGCTGGCTCGCGTTATCGAGGTCGGCGATGACGAAGCCTGCCGGCACGGTAGCGCCCAGGCGCGTATGGATGGCCGTTACGGTGCCGCCCGACTGCGCGAGGATCTGCGCCTCGGACTCCGAGCGGATGTTGCCGAGCACTTCGGCGCCGCTCCCGGCGCCGGTGAGCGTCGAGAGGGGAGCGACGGTGACGGTCGGGGTCGTGCTGCTTACCTCGGTCGTACCACCGAGGTGCGAAAGGAAGATGCCGAGCGCGAAGAGCGCGATGACCAGCACGATGCCGATGGCCCACTGCAGCCAGAGCGCGAGGCGCCGGTACCGGCGCCACACCTTCCTAGCTACGCGGGACAGAGGGGAAAGGCGCCGTACGATCGGCGCGAGGAAGCGAGAAGCCATACCTTTATAGGATGAAAAAAGTATGCCCGAAATAAGCCAAAGATTCAATGTGGATGCAGCGCGCATTTCCTTGAAGCTTCATGGAAGCGAGCGCATACTTTACGATCGAGTTCCTGCGTTCCCGTACACGACTCGCTCGCTTACCGATCATCAGTACTGACATCTATGCATCCCCTCATCATCAATCGGCTCGCTGCCGCCACCGTCATGCCGCTCGTCGCTGCGGGTGGTTGGGGCGCCTATTCCTATTACCAGCCGTACCCGGCAGCGCAGGACGGCTGCATCGTGCTTACGACCGATATCACGACGACGACCTACCAGCCCCAGGTCGTCTCGCTCCAGCGGTTCTTCGTGGACGAGGGCTACCTGCGCGGCAACCCGAACGGCTACTTCGACCAGCCCACCACGGTGGCGCTCGAGCGCTTCCAGGCGGACAACGGCATTCCCGTTACCGGACGGATGGATGGCACGACGCGCACCATCATCGAACGCGTGAGCTGCCCGGGCTACGATTCCGGCTATCCGAACGGGTACTACCCGAGCGGCTATCCGTACGGCGCAACCGGCCAGCTCTCGGTACAGGGTATTGATGCGCCGCGTTCGGTCTCGGTCGGGCAGTCGGCTGCCTGGACGGTGCGCGTCGCGGGGCGGAATAACGCATATGGCGGCACGCTTCATTACTCCGTCGTATGGGGCGATGAGAACCAATACGGCAACGCTGCGCGCGCGCAGTACGGCGATGGTTCCGTCCAGTCCTCCGCATCCTTCACGCATACGTATGGGCGGAGCGGCACGTACACGCCGGTCTTCACCGTGAGCGATGACTACGGCCACACTGCGCATGCGAGCGCGACCGTGACCGTCTCGGGCGGCTGTCCGAGCTACAACTACAACTGCTCGTCCTACTCCGGCTACAACGGCTACAACGGCTCGTCCGCGCCCTGCACCTACTATGACCGGAACTGCTATGGGAACGGGCAGTACATCGGTTCGTCCTACAACGGCTACACCTACAACGGCCCGGGCGATACCTGCTACTACCTGAACGGGCAGTGGCAGGGTTCCTGCGGGAATACCCCTACCTATACCTACAACGGCTCGTCGTATACCGGCAGCGGCGTGGACTATAGCTGCTACTACGACCGTGCCTGCTACGCCCAGCTCCAGGGCCGATCGTATTAATCAGGCCCGTTCTTCATCATTCCTCCATCCACCGACGCGCTACCCTTACCGGCATGCGACGTCCCCATTCAGGAAAGAGCCGGCACGTGGTGTAGCATGGAGGTATGAGGCAAGGACAAGCGCTCGAGATACTGAAGACCGGAGCGAATGTGTTCCTCACCGGCGAGCCGGGTAGCGGCAAGACCCATACGCTCACCGCGTACATCTCCTGGTTGCGTAGCCACGGCATCGAGCCCTCCATCACCGCCTCGACCGGCATTGCCGCCACGCACGTGGGCGGCATGACCATTCACTCCTGGAGCGGCATCGGCATCCTCGAGCACTTGCGTGACGAGGACCTCGATCGCATCGCGGGCAAGGAGCACGTGGCGCGACGGCTCGCGAAAGCGAAGGTCCTCATCATTGATGAGGTATCCATGCTCTCGGCCGGCGCGGTCTCGATGATCGATGCGGTGCTGCGGGAAGTCAGGCGCGATACCCGCGCCTTTGGCGGCCTGCAGGTCGTCTTCTGCGGCGATTTCTTCCAGCTGCCGCCCGTTTCCCGCGGCGGAGCGCCCGCGGAGTTCGCGTTCGCCGCGCCCGCCTGGCGCTCGGCGGCACCCTTGGTGTGCTATCTCACCGAGCAGCACCGCCAGGAGGACGATGTCTTCCTTGAACTGCTCTCCGCGATGCGCGACGGTACGTTCACGCACGAGCATGCGTCCGCGATACTCGCGCGCGAGGGAAGCGTGGACGACCTCGATAGCGGCACGCCGCGTCTCTTCACCCATAACGCCGACGTGGACCGCATCAATGACGCGGAGCTCGCGAAGCTCCCCGGTCCCGCGAAGACCTTCCGCATGTCCGCAACGGGAGCCGATGCCGTCGTCGAAGGCTTGAAGCGCGGCTGCCTCTCCCCGGAGACGCTCGTACTCAAGGAGGGCGCGGTCGTCATGTGCACGAAGAACAATCCGGCAGGCCAGTACGTGAACGGCACGCTCGGCACGGTCATCGGCTTCGTTCGCGGCAGCGGCGAGCCCATCATCGAGACCTACGACGGCCGCGAGATCGCCATCCTGCCAACCGACTGGGCCGTGGAAGAGCAGGGTAAGGTCCGTGCGAAGATCTCGCAGGTGCCGCTCCGCCTTGCCTGGGCCATCACCGTGCATAAGAGCCAGGGCATGAGCATGGACGCTGCGGCGATCGACCTCTCACGCACCTTTGAATACGGCCAGGGCTATGTCGCACTCTCGCGCGTGCGTTCGCTGTCGGGACTCACGCTTCTCGGCTGGCGCGAAGAAGCGGCGCTCGTGCATCCGGAAGTCGCGCGCGTGGACGAGCGGTTCCGCGAAGAATCGTTCGCCGCGGAGGAGGCCTTCGATACGCTCCGCGATGATGGCGATCTCGATGCCATGCACCGAAATTTCGTCATCGCGACCGGGGGAATCCTCGAGGGAGCGGTGGAAGGGGAGCGGCCCCCGAAGCGCACGACCTACGACGAGACGCTCGCGCTCATCGAGGAGGGGAAGCCGCTCATCGAAATCGCCAAAGAGCGCAAGCTCACCGTCGGCACCATTGCCGATCATGCGGAGAAACTGATCGCTGCGGGGAGGCTCGACGCCGGCGCCCTTCTGTCGCTCATCCCTGCGCGCCTTATCGCGGCGCTGCCCGATATCCACGGCACGTTCGAGCGCGTCGGCACCGAGAAGCTCGCACCTGCGTTCCATCAATTGAACGGGAAATACACGTACGACGAGCTGAAGCTTGCACGCGTTCTTTTTGCCCGAGAGGTGAGCACCTCGTAGTGGGGTAAACTAGAGGCATGGAAGGGGAGCATCGGGGACGTCGGTCCGGCGCCGGCCGGGTAGTGCTGGTAGCGGGCGCAGCGTTCTCGGCATTCCTCATTGGCGCGGCGCTCGTATACGCCGGCGCCTTCGGACCGACGCAGCAGAATGCGCCGCAGGAGGATTTCATCGTGAATCCGGGCGAATCGCTCGGCGCGGTCGCGTCCGCGCTCGCGAGCCAGGGCTACATCCGCAGCCCCTGGATCTTCGACGTGGCGTTCCTGTGGGCCGAAGGCGGCGGCAACGTCCGCCCCGGCGGCTACATGATCAGCAAGTCCATGGATGCCCTGACGATCGCCTCGCAGCTCGTCGCGCCGCCGTACGCGGCCTGGGTCACGGTCCCGGTCGGCTCCCGCAAGGAAGAGATCGGCGGCATCCTCGCTGACGCGCTGGGCTGGAATGGCGACGAGATCGCCGCGTGGACGGCAGCTACCGATGGTGCCGGCGACCGGTACCAGGAAGGCGTCTATTTCCCCGATACGTATTTCATTCCGACCAACGAGCCGCCGGCCCTGATAGCCGAGCGCATGCGCGACCGCTTCAAGGAGAAGTTCGCGCCGTATGCCGACGAAGCGCTCAAGGCGAATATCCCATGGACGCGCGTGCTCACGATCGCGTCGCTGATTCAGCGGGAGACCGGCAGCATCCCGGACATGCGCATCATTTCCGGGATCATCGCAAATCGTCTTGATGCCGGCATGCCGCTCGCGCTCGACGACACGCTGCAGTACATGACGGGCAGCTCGACCGACTGGTGGCCGCAGCCGCAGTCCGCGGGAAGCTACCCCGATTCGCCGTTCAATACGTATAAGCGCACCGGGCTGCCGCCGCACCCGATCGATGAGCCGGGCCTTGCCGCCATTGATGCGGCGCTCAATCCAGCGAGTACCGACTGCCTCTTCTATCTCCATGCCCCGAACGGGCAGCTCCACTGCACGAAGACCTACGCGGGCCAGCAGGCGAACGTCGCGAAGTATTTGAAATAGAAAAAGGGTCCGCCGAGGCGGACCCTTGCATGCTCACTTCCGTTTCTTCTTCTCTTTCGGCGGCATCTGCTCGCGCAGCCAGCGCCGAAAGTACACGTCCGCGAGACGATCGCCGGACGAGAACGCATCCTCGACCGAGGCGTACATCTGCCGGCCCGTGCCCCAGTGATCGATCGCCATCTCCTTGAGCGCCTCCATGAAGGGGGCGTCGGCCGTGCGTTCGATGCGCGCAAGCACGTCCCACTGCTCGAAATCCCGAAGGATGCCGATGCCGTTGTGGACGGCGGCGCGCCGACGTGCGTCGATGCGCCGCGCCCACTGCCGGCCTTCCTCGTTGCCGTGGTCGACGGTGTATTCCGTACGGTCATCGAGCAGCCATTCGCCGAAGGAGACGAAGAACAGCTTGATGAGGGGATCGCTGTCGCTGACGCGGCGCAGGTTGCCGCCGCGGGCGTAGGCGATCAGCCGCTCGAGCAGTCGGTAGCCGCCCTCGGTCGGATGGACCGGGTGGCCCCAGCTTCCGAACCCGACCGGGCGCAGGGCTATGACACGGTCCTCGTCCCCTCGCAGGGAGCCGAAGTAGTACTTCTTGAGCGCGACCCAGGCCCGGTCAACGAGCATGTTGCGGAGCTCGGTGACCGAGAGGCTTTTCGCGACGGGCGCCAGGCCGGACGGCCAGCTCCCGTGCCACTCGGCTTTCTTGGAATCGGCGGCCGAAAGGAGCCGCAGATCGGTCAGGTTGAGATAGAAGGCGACGGCGTCGCTCGGGTCCTTGTGGGGCAGGGCGAGGCCGACGTCGATAAGCGCGCCGAGGAACTCGGCCGCGGCCACTTCGTTCCATGCGACGAGCCAGTCGTCCCATGAACCGATGCTGATGAGCCGCTTGGTGAGGAGCGGATGCTCGAACAGTTCTTCCATGGAAGGTACTCCTGTGAATCTGGCGCTGGTTATAGCATGCCGGGGCGGATTGACGCACCCGACAAATGAATGTATTTTGAAATCAACCGGCCGCGAGGCCTTTTTACATTTACGAGAAGTTTCATACCAGCATGGAAATCCGCAACATCGCCATCATCGCCCACGTGGACCACGGCAAGACCACGCTCACCGACGCCCTCATGCGCCAGACGGGCGCGGTGGCTGAAGGCGTCTCCATGGACAGCAATACGCTCGAGAAGGAGCGCGGCATCACCATCTACTCGAAGAACACGTCCATCGAGTACCAGGGCACCAAGATCAACATCGTGGACACGCCGGGCCACGCCGACTTCGGCTCGGAAGTGGAGCGCGTGCTCCGCTCCATTGATTCCGTGCTCCTCGTCGTGGATGCGCAGGAGGGACCGATGCCGCAGACGCGCTTCGTGCTCAAGAAGTCGCTCGAGCTGGGACTCAAGCCCATCGTCGTCCTGAACAAGATCGACAAGCCGGCCGCGAACCCGGCCGCTGCGGAAGAGGCCGTGCTCGAGCTCTTCATGGAGCTCGGTGCCTCGGACGAGCAGATGGACTTCACGACCGTGTACGCTATCGGCCGCGAGGGCGTCGCGATGAAGAAGCTCGACGACCCGCGCGTGGACCTCATGCCGCTCCTCGATACCATCCTCGAGCTCGTACCGCCTGCCTCCACGCCGGAAGCCATCAGTAAGCCCGCGAAGCTCCAGGCGTTCAATCTCGCGTACGACAACTTCCTCGGCCGCCTTGCCATTTGCCGCGTGTATGAAGGCGTCATCAAGGGCACGGATAACGTGACGGTCGTGAAGCCCACCGGGGAGAGGCGCACCGGCAAGCTCACCAAGGTGTTCTCGTTCAAGGGCCTCGAGCGCGTGGATGTTCCCGAGGCGCAGGCAGGCGACATCGTCATGATCGCCGGCCTCCCGGACGTCTTCATCGGCGAGACCATCACCACGGACGCGAACGCGGAGCCGCTCCCGGCCATCGCGATCGACGAGCCGACCATCACGCTCTCGTTCCTCGTGAACAATTCGCCGTTCGCCGGCAAAGAAGGGAAGTACGTGACGAGCCGCCAGCTGCGCGAATACCTGGAGCGCGAGCTCGAGGTGAACGTCGGCCTCAAGGTGGACTTCGTCGCCCCGGACAATTTCCAGGTCTCCGGCCGCGGCGAGCTGCACATCGCCATTCTCCTCGAGAACATGCGTCGCGCGGGCTACGAGATGCAGGTGTCCCAGCCGCAGGTCATCATCCACGACAACAATGGCGTGAAGGAGGAGCCGTTCGAGGAGGTGATTATCGATACGCCGAGCGAGTTCCAGGGCGCCATCATCGAGAAGCTCGGCCAACGCGGTTTCGTCATGCAGAATCTCGTGCAGCACGACAATCAGGTGCGTCTCACGCTCGAGGGGCCGACCCGCGGGCTCCTCGGCTACCGCAACCAGTTCGTCATTGATACCAAAGGCGAGGGGATCCTCTCTTCGCGCTTTGTCGCGTTCAAGCCGTTCGCCGGTGAGATCAAGAAGCGCCAGGTCGGCTCGATGGTCTCCATGGCCGCCGGCAAGGCGCTGGGCTACGCGCTCTGGGGCCTCCAGGAGCGCGGCATCCTCTACATCGGTCCGGGCGGCGATGTGTACGAAGGCCAGGTGATCGGCAACACTTCGAAGGGCGAGGAGATGATGGTGAATCCGACCAAGGGCAAGAACCTCACGAACGTCCGCTCCTCGGGCAACGACGAAGCGATCAACCTCTTCCCGCCGTACTTCCTCACCATCGAGCGCGGTCTCGAGGTCATGGCCGAGGACGAATACCTCGAGATTACGCCGGAATCCGTGCGTCTCCGGAAGCAGTATTTGACTGAGACTGAGCGCGCTAAGGCCCGCAGAGGATAACCCGCTTGACGGGGCGGTTTCGTGCCACACTTAGGGTAGTGTGGTCCTTGGTACCCAAGGAGAAAGTCCGATGGCTAGTGAAACGCTTCCGCTCGAGTTCACACGGCGCGTGCGAGAACTTTCCTTCAAGGTAACCGGGCAAAAGACGCTCGTGCCGTCACGCATACCGATCCAATCGTTCGAGATCGTCTGCAGGATGCCAGAAGAAAGCGGCACGTTCACCGCTTCTGAGTACCCCTTCGCGTGCCTGTATCTCTCCTCCGTTCTTGAGTACGGCACTGAATCGCTCGAGATCACGCATAACCTCGTCATCGGCATCGCCGATTTCTTCCCCGATGAAGAGTGGAGGGATGCGCTTACGGGCCCGCCGCGGTTCCGATTTCTGCGCCTGATCCATTTCGGCTCACGCATCGAACGCATTGTGTGGCGCTCGCCCACATAAAGCGCGTCTTCACGAGGCGCGCTTCTTCTTTCACTCCGCCTTCAGCGGCTATGGTGCTATATAGAGAAGTTCTTTCTAGCGCAAATGCCATGCTTATCACCCTCGCCGTCATTCTCATTGTCCTCTGGGCGCTCGGCATCGTCTCGTCGTACACACTCGGCGGCTTCATCCATCTTTTGCTCGTCGCCGCCGTCGTGCTCGTCCTGGTCCGTCTCATCCAGGGAGAATCCCTCGTCTAGTTATCCACACGCCTCGGGCGCCGGTCATTAGTACACTAGTCACTTACCCACTATGCCGCGCGGAGATAAATCGAAGTACACGGCGAAACAAAAACGCCAGGCCGAGCATATAGAGAAAGGGTACGAGAAACGCGGTGTCTCGAAGAAGGAAACCGAGCGGCGCGCCTGGGCGACGGAAAACAAGATCTCCGGCGGCGGCCGCAAGAAAGGCGGCTCCGGTCGCCCGGCCAGCAAGGAAGACCATAGCCCCATGAAAAAGGGCGGCCGGAAGGGCGGAAAGGCGTCAGCCTCACGCCCCAAGGCCGCCCGGAGCGCCTCGGCCCGGAAAGCGGCGCGCACGCGGGCGCGGCGCGGAAGCTAGCTTCAGCACGCTGTGCAGCGCATGTCTCAGCGAGCGGGACGTGCGCTGCACACTGTTCTGAAGCTCCGACCCCCGGGAGTGTTTGCTAAAGTATCTCATACGTGCTATAGTGCCTGTACAACCAAGCTCCATAGGTTTGCTGTCTTGAGGTTCCGTATTCGGCATCATCTCGAGACCGGGCAGCGCTGCGCGCCTGAAAACACTCGAGAGCCGTTGTGCATTACCTCTCCGCATTTACGCGGAACCTAGCAAACAGATATACATGCAGACATTCAAAGATAGGGGATCGCGTTCGCGGTCCCGTGGCCGCGGCGATCGCCGTCCGGCTACTTCGAGCGCCTTCGAAGCGGGGGTGCGCTTCGCAGAGCAGCTCGGCTCGACGCCGACGCTCAATTACGTACCCCGCAAAGAGCCGGCGCGCAGCCGAAGCCGTAACGGCGGAGGCGGTGGCGACCGCTCCCGCGGCAATCGCAGCGGCGGCCGAAGCGACCGCGGCGGACGCGGAGGGCGCGGCAACAAGAGCAACATCGCCGAGATGGCGGTGGATCTTTCGAAGCTCATCAACAAGGCCCGGCCGATGGAGGCGGAGGCGCCCTACGTTCCGCAGCACGCCTTCAACGATTTCGCCATTGACGAGCGCCTGAAGCAGAACATCGCGGCAAAGGGCTACCTCACGCCCACCCCGATCCAGGACCAGTCCATCCCGCACGTGCTGAAGGGCAAGGACATCGTAGGCCTCGCCAATACCGGCACCGGCAAGACGGCGTCCTTCCTCATCCCGCTCATTGATAAGGTGCTCAAGTTCCGCGCCCTCGGGAAGACCGAGCGCGTGCTCATCATGGTCCCGACTCGCGAGCTCGCGCTCCAGATCGAGAGCGAGTTCTTCGGGTTCGCCAAGGGCCTCCAGCTCACGAGCGTCACCTGCGTCGGCGGCGCGAACATCGTTCCGCAGGTCCGCGTGCTGCGCCGCGATCCGGCCTTCGTCATCGGTACGCCGGGCCGCCTCAAGGACCTCATGGAGCGCAAGGAGCTCGATCTCTCCCTCTTCTCGACCGTGGTGCTCGATGAAGCCGACCGCATGCTCGACATGGGCTTCATCAACGACATGCGCTTCATCCTCTCGTTCATGCAGGAGAAGCGCCATACGCTCTTCTTCTCCGCGACCATGGACAAAGAGGTCGAGCGCCTTGTCGGCGACTTCCTCGACGATCCGGTCCGCGTCTCGGTGAAGACCCGCGATACCGCGGCGACCATTGATCAGGATGTCGTCTATGTCACGTCGGATACGAAGTTCGATGCCCTCGTGGACATCCTCGAAAGTCCCCACATGGACAAGGTGCTCGTCTTCGGCCGCACCAAGCACGGCGTGGAGCGCCTCACACGCGACCTCAACCGCCGCGGCATCAAGGCGGATTCCATCCACGGCGACAAGACGCACGGCAAGCGCCAGAAGGCCCTCGGGCTCTTCAAGCAGGGTCAGGTGCAGGTGCTCGTCGCGACCGACGTCGCCGCGCGCGGCCTCGACATCTCGGGCGTCTCGCACGTCATCAATTACGACCTGCCGGGTACCTACGAGGATTACACGCACCGCATCGGCCGCACCGGCCGTGCCGGAAAAACCGGAAA
>CAZVJX010000009.1:0-14623 GCA_964627575.1 uncultured Candidatus Saccharibacteria bacterium | reverse complement strand
GGTACCTCGTTCCACGAGGCGCTCGCGGCCCACCGCAGGATCTTCTCGAAGCTCTTCATCGCGATGGCCAAGGCGGGCGAGGAAGCGGGCACGATCGCCGAATCGCTGCGCATCGTCGCTCGGCAGATGGATCGTTCCTATACGCTCACGAAGAAGGTGCAGGGCGCGATGATCTACCCATCCATCATCCTTTCGGCCATCGTCGTCATCGGCATCCTGATGCTCGTGTATGTGGTGCCGACCCTTTCGGCGACGTTCAAATCGCTCGGCGTGGACCTGCCGCTCGCGACCCGCATCATCGTCTCCATGTCGGATTTCATGGCCAAGCACGTCGTGATCGTCTTCCTGCTCGTCGCGCTCTTCTTCGGCGCCGTCTTCGCCTTTGTGCGTTCGAAGATCGGTGGGCGCGTCATCCTCGCGGTCGCGCTCCTGCTTCCGGTCATTGGGGAGCTCGTCCGCGAGACCTTTTCTGCGCGCGCCGCGCGCACCCTCGCGTCGCTCCTCTCCTCCGGCGTCGAGATGCTCACGGCCATCGCGATCACGGAGGAGGTGGTCGGCGATAACGTTTTCGGGAAGATCGTCGGCGAGGCCAGCGTACGCGTGAAGAAAGGCGAGCAGCTCTCGGCTGCCTTCGTTGCAGCGACGAAGCTCTACCCGTTCTTCCTGTCGGACATGATCGCGGTGGGGGAAGAGACCGGAAAGGTCGCCGACATGCTGGCACAGGTGGCGGAATACTACGAGAACGACGTGGAGGAACGCACCAAGGACCTCTCGACCATCATCGAGCCGCTCCTCATGCTCGTCATCGGCGTGGCGGTCGGCATCTTCGCGCTCGCGATGATCGCGCCGATATACTCACTCTCGTCGAAGATCTAGCGGGAGTACGCGGTATCATGGAGGCATTCCTCCATGAAAGGCTTCTCCCTTATCGAGGTCGTCGTTTCGCTCTTCGTCATCGGCGTCGTCATCCTGCTCGCCAGCAGCATCCTCAAAGCGGCGCCGCTGTCGCGGCACGCGAAGTTCGAAGGAACGGCCGCGACCATCGCCAGCAACGAGCTCGAGACGTTGCGGGCGCTCGGCTACGATGCGCTGCCAGCGAACGGCACCTTCAGCGATGCGCTTCTCTCTACGCTGCCGGCCGGCAGCGGGTCGTACGCCTCGAGCGATTTCAATACCAAGACCAAGCAGGTGACCGTGACGGTGTCCTGGGTGGAGACAGGCGCGACGGCGAGCTCCACGGTATCGCTTACGACGCTGGTGGCGAGCATCGGGGGACTCAAATAGCCATGATTCTCCGCGGTTTTACCCTCCTCGAAGTCGTCATCACCCTCGGCATCTTCGTCGTGATGTTCATTGCGCTCGTGAGCTTCTTCGTGAGCTCGAATTCCACGTTCCTCTATGATCGCAGCTACGTGGATACGGCGAGCGGCGCCGAAGCGGTCATGACCGCGCTCTCGCAGGCTGCGCTCCAGGCGGATGCGGTCTCCTCGTCCCACACGTTTTCGACCGGGACCTTCACGACCGGCACCTCGACGCTCGTGCTCGAGCTGCCGGCGGTGGATTCGGCCGGGACGGTCATCGCGAGCACCTACGACTACATCGTGTTCTATACGAGCGGCGACAGCGTCTACGAGCGCACCGAGGCGGCGGCCGGGAGCGCCCGCCGGACCGCCACGAAGTTCCTGACGGCGAACGCGTCCGCGCTCACATTCACCTACGATTCGAGCGATATGAGCGCGGTCACGAAGGTCACGGCGGATATCGAGACCGAGGCGACGGCGAAGGGCAGTACGCTTACGAGCCACCTTTCGCAGCAGTTCCGCCTGCGCAACGTCCTATGAGGTCTCCCGCTCCCCAAGGCCAGATCATCCTGCTCGCGCTCGTGTTCTTCGCGGTGTTCCTCTCCATCACGACGGCGCTCATCGGGTACGTGCTGGTCTACAACCGGACCGAGCGGCAGGCGGTCGCGGACCGGCAGGCGCTCGCGCTCGCCGAGGCGGGCATCGACGAGGCCGCGTACCAGCTCAACCAGAACTCGAGCTATACCGGCGAAGCGGATACCGCGCTCGGGAACGGCACGTTCACCGTCACGGTCGCGAGCGTGGACGCGAGCACCAAGCAGGTCTCGGTTACCGGCTACGTCCCCAACCGCACCAATCCGCTCGCGACGAAGACCGTGGCGGCGAAACTGGCCATCAATTCCTCCGTGGTCTCGTTCCGGTTCGGGGTCCAGGTGGGCCAGGGCGGCGTGGAGATGGACAACAACTCCCGGATCAACGGGAACCTGTATACGAACGGAAACGTCAGCGGCAGCGGCTTCGTCACGGGCGATGTGACGGTCGCCGGCGGCACGCAGTCGGCCGCCGACCAGCAGTGGACGACGCAGAACGGCGGCGTGAACCTGGGTGATGCGTCCGCGCGCGCAGCGCTCGCGCAGGAGTTCAAGCCCACGGCGACGAACGTGCTCAACAAGGTGAGCCTGTACCTCCGCAAGGTGGGGAACCCGAGCGATATCACGCTCAAGCTCGTCTCCGACAATAGCGGCAAGCCTTCCAATACCGTGCTCGCAAGCGGCAGCGTCGCCGCGTCGACCGTCACCGGGAGCTACTCCTTCATTGACGGCACCTTCACCTCGACCCCGACGCTCACGAAGGATACGCCCTATTGGGTGATCGCGGTCGCGTCGATGAACTCGTCCAATTACTTCGTATGGGGCAGCGACACGCTCGACGGGTACGCGAGCGGCACCGCCAAATCGAGCAGCAACTGGAGCGTCAATAACGCGAGCTGGGCCGCGCTCGGGAACGATCTCGATTTCGAGACTTGGATGGGCGGCGTCGTGACGTCGCTTTCGGGCATCCATGTCGGCGGCACTGCTTGGGCGCATGCGCTCTCCGGCTGCACCGTGGACGGCAATGCCATCTACCAGACCATCAGCAGCTGCAGTGTTGCGGGCACCAAGACCGTCTCCGCAACGGATGCGGCGCCGTCGGCGGCGCCCATCTCCGACGCGCAGATCGCCGGCTGGGAGAGCGCGGCGACCGCAGGCGGCGTCGTCGGCGGCAACTACACGGTGAGCGGCAGCCAGACCATCGGGCCCAAGGAAATCGACGGCGACCTTACGGTCAACGGCACGCTGTACCTCTCCGGACCGATATGGGTGAAGGGGAACATCACGTTCGGAATCAACTCGGGGCTCGTCGTGGCGCCAGCAGTGGGCAACAGCGCGGTCGCCATCATCGCCAACGATCCGGGTCTGGAAGCGACGAAGGGCGTCGTCACGCTCGCCAACAATATGACGATTTCCGGCAACGGCAACAGCAATAGCTACCCCATGGTGCTCTCCACCAATACCGGCACCGCTATCACGCTCAACAACAACGCGGACAGTGTCATCCTGTACGCCCCCGACGGCACCATCACGGTCGCGAACAACGCGACCGCCAACCAGATCACCGCAAAGACCCTGCATCTTTCGAACAACGTCATCGTAGATTACGTGAGCGGGCTCCAGAGCCAGAGCTTCAGCAACGGCCCGGGCGGCTCCTGGGCGTTCGTCGCCGGTACCTACGCGATTATGAGGTAGGTTGCAGGAATGCTCTCGCTGGTGCAGAACTAGGGAAGACGAAACCGTATGGAGGCGCCCATGGAGGCGAAAGAATCGAACGGCCGGGGCGATCCGGCAGCAGCCGCGCCTCTTCCGGCGCGCGTGGCGAAACGGATCATCGAAGAACGGGTGACCAAGGCCCAGCTCCCCGATTTCCGTATCACGTTGTCCCGCACTGCTGGCCGCGTGAATACGACGGATCCGGACCAGCTCGATGCGTGGGTCCTCTCGGTGCGCGGCAAGCTCTGGGCGCGCCTCGTGTATGAGAAGGATCGGATAACCTTCCTCATGCCGAAGCAGCCGGCCAAGGAGTACCCGCTCGAGAATCAGGGTAATGAAGCTATCGCTGCGCTTCTCGAGTACCTGGGTTTCCATACGGTGCGGTTGATCGGGAGGTGACGCACTAAGACGGTCCGGGAACGGACCGTCTTTTCTTTATGCGCCTGCTATCATGAAGCCATGCTCATCGTCGCTAACTGGAAAGCCTACGCGGACACGCTCGAGAAAGCCAAGCGGCTGTACGCGGCCGGAAAGCGCCTCGGCGCGACCGGACGCCACGATATCGTGCTCGCGCCCCCTTCCCCCTACCTCGCCCTTCTTGCAGCTGCGAACCGCTCGAAGGTCTCGTTCGCCGCGCAGGACCTGTCCGCGACGCCGGGCGGCGCCGAAACCGGCGAGGTGACCGCAGCCATGCTCGCGAACCTAAAAGTGAAATACGCCATTGTCGGCCACTCGGAGCGCCGCGCGCTCGGGGAGAACGACGCAGCGATTGCCGCCAAAGCGCATAATGCGCTTCTCGCCGGCATCATTCCCATTATCTGCATCGGGGAGCGGCAGCGCGATCCGGAAGCGCAGTACCTCTCCTTCCTGCGCAGCCAGCTCGCTGCGGTGCTTACGCCGTTGTCTGAGAAGGAGCGTCGGCAAGTAATCATTGCGTACGAGCCCATCTGGGCCATCGGTAAGCACGCGGGCGATTCCATCACCCCGGCGGACCTCACCGAGATGGTCCTGTACCTGCGCAAGGTGCTCGCCGAATACCTGCCGGGGAAGGGAAGCGCGAAGCTCTCGATTCTCTACGGCGGCTCCGTCGAGCCGGCTAATATCCGTCCGCTCGCCGACACGGGCGTGGATGGGTTCCTCGTCGGGCACGCGAGTGCGCAGGCGCCCGCGTTCGGCGCGCTCGTGAAGGCATTGCCGTAGCCGTATGCGCAGCGTCACGCGCATTCCGCGACTCCATAACGTACCGGTGCTGGTGCGCGCCGCGCTCAACGTTCCGGTGGAAGGCGGGGTCGTCGCGAACACTTTCCGGCTGCGCCAGGCGCTGCCGACGATCGAATACCTGCGCAGCAGAGGGGCGCGCGTCATTCTCTGCGGTCATCTGGGCGACCGGGGGACCGAGACCCTCCGGCCCGTCTACGAAGCGCTCAAAACGCTCCTTCCCAGCCTCGGGTTCTGCTCCACTTCCATCGGCAAAGAGGCGCGCGAGGCCGTTCGCACTTTGAAACCGGGTGATGTGCTTCTACTCGAGAACCTGCGCCGCCATCGGGGCGAGAAAGAGAATGATCCAACGTTCGCAAAAGAACTCGCGATGCTCGCCGACGTGTTCGTCGAGGATTCATTCGACGTCTGCCACCGTCCGCACGCGTCGGTGGTGGGCGTTCCCGAATACCTGCCCGCCTATGCGGGGCTTCTCGTCGAAGCGGAGGTGAAGCAGCTCACGAAAGCGCTCAAGCCGAAGAAACCGGCGCTTGCCGTCATTGCGGGCGCTAAGTTCTCGACGAAGGAGCCGGTCATTCGCTCGCTCCTTGCACGGTACACGCACGTATTCATCGGGGGCGCGCTCGCGAACGACTTCCTGCTCGCGTCCGGGCACACGGTCGGGCGCTCGCTCACGTCCTCTGCCGACCCGGTAGAGATCGGAAAACTGCTCGCTGGCCACTGCATCCTGCTGCCGCAGGACGTCATCGTTGCCGACCCTGAGGCAACGGGCGGCGAAGGAACCGTGGTTGCGGTAGATGCCATTCCGGGCGATAAGGCGGTGCTCGACGTCGGTCCGGCAACCATCGCCGCGCTTGCGCCCGTGATCGCCCGCGCAAAGACGGTGCTCTGGAACGGCACGCTCGGCATGTACGAGCACGGCTTCATCGACGGGACCAAGGGTCTCGCGTCGCTCATCGCGAGTAGCAAAACGCGTAGCGTACTCGGTGGAGGCGACACGGTCGCGGCGCTCGAAGAGCTCGGAGTCGCGAACCGCTTCTCCTTCGTCTCGACCGGCGGCGGCGCGATGCTCGACTTCCTCGCCTACGGCACGCTCCCGGGCCTCGACGCGCTCGAATCGAAAAAGCAGAAGCGGGGGCCGGCTCTGTCGGCACCCGCGTCCGCGGGCGAAGAAGCGCTCGACACGCACTGGCTCTAGCCAAGCTTGGTGCGGATACTCTCGGCGATCTCGGCTGCCTGTCCGGGCTCGTAACTTATCTTGGGCCAGAATTGGAACTCGCTGCGGTCGTGGCGCGGGATGATATGAAAGTGGATGCGCGCTACTTCCTGACCTGCCGCTTCGCCGTGGTTGGAATTGATGTGGACGCCGTTCCCCCCGACCGCATCGCGGACCGCCGGCGCGATATGCCGCACCGTACGCATGATCGCGGCGAGTGTGTCGTCGTCGACATCGAAAATGTTCATGACCGATTTCTTCGGGATGACGAGCGTGTGGCCCGGAGCGCTCGGCGCGATATCAAGAAACGCGAGCGTGTCCTCATCCTCATACACGATATCGGCGGGCAGTTCCCGGGAAATGATCTTCGCAAAAATGTCTTCCATGGATACAGGATACCGCAGGCCAGCACCTCTTTTGATACAATCGGCAGATGTTTCCGCTTCACGACTCCCTCGACGCCGCTGTCCGTGAAGCGCTCGCAGCGCACGACGACCTCATAGCGGGGCTCCTTGCCCGGCGCGGCATGGCTACTGCCGCGGCAGCCGAGGCATTCCTGTCCCCCTCGTACGATGAGCATATCGGGGATCCGATGAAGATCCTCAATATGCCGAAGGCGGCGGCACGGATCGCGCGCGCCATCGAGACACAGGAACGCATCGCCGTATGGAGCGATTACGACTGCGACGGCATCCCCGGCGGCGTCATCCTCCATGACTTCCTCAAGAAAGCCGGCGCGAATTTCACTAATTACATCCCGCATCGCCACAACGAGGGGTACGGCGTGAACGTCGGGGGCATCGAGGCGCTCGCCAAGGACGGCGCCACGCTCGTCATCACGGTAGACTCCGGCATCACGGATCTCGAAGCGATCGCGCAGGCGAAAGCGCTCGGCATGGACGTGATCGTGACCGATCACCACCTGCCCGGCGAGACGCTGCCGGACGCGTTCACGGTCATCGATCCGAAGCAGGAAGGCGAGACCAACCCCTACCGGGACTTCTGCGGCGCGGGCGTCGCCTGGAAGCTCGTCTGCGCAACGCTTGCGCACGGGTTCACGGGGCGCGAACTCATTCCGGAAGGGTGGGAGAAATGGCTTCTTGATATGGCGGGACTCGCGACCATCGCCGACATGGTGCCGCTTACCGGCGAGAACCGCGTCATTGCCAAGTATGGACTCATCGTGATGCGCAAATCGCCGCGGCTCGGGCTCCAGAAGCTCTGCCGGGCGGCGCGTGTAGAGCAGCGTTCCCTCACCGAGGACGATGTCGGGTTCATGATCGCGCCGCGCGTGAACGCGGCGAGCCGCATGGGTGATCCGCGCGACGCGTTCACGCTTTTCACGACCAGCGACGAAACCGAAGCCGATCGGCTCGCAAAGCTCCTCGAGTCGGCGAACCGCAGTCGCCGCGCTGCTGCAGGCGCCATCACGAAAGCCGTGCATGAGAAACTCGATGCACGCCGTGCGCAAGGCGAGCTTCCGGCAGTCATCGCGCTCGGCGACCCGGACTGGCGCCCGGGCCTCTTAGGCCTTGTTGCAAGCGGCATCGCGGATGAGTTTGAGCGGCCGGTTTTCCTCTGGGGTCGCGAAGGCAGCGATGTGCTTAAGGGTTCCTGTCGCGGCGGACCGGGCGGGGTGCATGTCGTGGAGCTCATGACCGCCGCAGGCGATACGTTCGCGGAATTCGGCGGCCATGCCGCGTCCGGCGGTTTCACTCTCACCGTTGAAACAGTTTTCACGCTCGAAGCGCGACTCTGCGAAGCGCTTACGAAACTGCCGAAGCAGGAGGAGGGAGATGCGTTCGCGCGCGCGGATGCGCATATTGCGCCCCACGAAGCGACGTCTTCGCTTCTCATGAAACTGGAACAGCTTGCGCCGTTCGGCATGGGGAATCCGAAACCGGCATTCGCGCTGCGCAGCGTCGTTGTGAAAGAAGTGTCGTGGTTCGGGAAGACCGGCGAGCATCTGCGGGTGCGGTTCGCTCCCGCCCCGGATGATTCCACGGTGCGGAGCCTCGAAGCGATCGCGTTCTACGCGCGCCGCGACCTCGGTCGCGCCTGCGATACGCTCGCGGCAGGGCAGACCGTGCATGCCCTCGGGCACCTCGAGCGCGACCAGTTCACGCGCGGCCGGCCGGTGCGCATGCGCCTCGTGGCGATCCGATAAGGTCGGTATACTGGAGCCATGGAATTCACGCTCTATGCGGACGGCGGGTCGCGGGGGAATCCCGGCCCCGCAGGGGCCGGGTCGGTCGTATTCGATAACCTCGGTAATCGCGTCGTCGAGGTCTCAGACTATCTCGGCGTCGCCACCAACAACATCGCGGAGTACGAAGGGGTACTGCGCGGACTCACGAAACTCATCGAAGAGTACGACGCGCAGACGATAAAGGAATCGAAGCTCACCATCCGCATGGACTCGAAGCTCGTGATCGAGCAGCTGCGCGGTGCGTACAAGGTGAAGCACCCGAACCTGGTCCCGCGCTATCTCGAGGTGAAGAATCTCATCGCACGGCACTTCGGTCCGGTCGCATACGAGCACGTGTATCGAGAGAACAATAAAGACGCGGACGAGCTCGCGAATCAGGCGATGGACAGAGGAAGCGGACGAGTGAAACCTCGATAAGTACTCATGCCGGATACGCTCGCGCTCTCCGGACTCTTCGGCTTCTCGCTCGGCATCGCTATCGGTTCGCTCTATGTCCCGCCGCTTGCGGCGGTTCTCTTTTTCTTGCTGCTTGCGCTCATCGGGCTCGGCGCATGGTTCTGGGGCAGGCGCGACGTCTACGTCTTCCCGGCCGTGTTCCTGCTCCTGTTTGCGCTCGGTGCCTGGCACGCGGGGTCTGCCTTCCCGCAGCTGCCGCCTGCACTCGCGGCGTCACTCGACGCGCCCGTCACGCTCACCGGGACGGTCATCGCCGATCCCGACATGCGCGAGAGCAGCCAGCACCTTCTGGTCGCCGTCCCGGGAACACGTATCCTCGTTACTACGGATCCGTACGGGACGTACGCGTATGGCGACACGGTCACGGTCGCAGGAACGCTGGCCGAAGCGCAGCCATTTGAAACCGACGGCGGTCGCTCATTCGATTATCGCCGCTTCCTCGCCAAGGACGGCATCGCTGCAGTCATCGGACGCGGACAGGCATCGAAGGTGGATGCACCGGTGCCGCTCGCCATGCGTCCGCTGCGGTTTCTGCTGTCCGGCAAGCATGCCTTCGCGCACGCGCTCGAGGACGCGCTCCCCGAGCCGTACGCGAGCCTCGCCGAGGGGCTCATCACGGGCGGGAAGCAGGGGCTCGGCGACGGACTCATCGCGTTTTTCACGCGGGCGGGGTTGTTGCCGATCGTCGTCTTGTCCGGCTACAACGTCATGATCGTCGCCGAGCTCGTGCTCGCGTCCTTCCGGCGGCTGCGCCGGTCCTATGCAGCAGGCGCCGCCGGGCTGGCAATCATTCTTTTCGTGCTTGCGGCAGGCGGAGGCGCCTCCGCTTGGCGAGCCGCCGTCATGGCAGCGCTCGCGGTCTTCGCGAAGGCGAGCGGCCGCACGTACGATGCGTTGCGCGCTCTCTTTCTCACGTTCGCGGTCATGCTCGTCCTTTCGCCGCTCTCGCTTCTCTACGATCCCGGTTTCCAGTTCTCGTTCATGGCCGCGTTCGGCCTCATTCTCCTGTCCGGCGATATCGAGCGGCGCATTGCGCGCCTGCCGAAATTCCTGCGGGAAACGTGCGCCGCGACCCTCGCGGCGCAGCTCTTTGTGTTGCCGCTCCTTCTCTACCAGACCGGGCAACTCTCGCTCGTGGCGGTGATGGCGAACCTGCTCGCGCTTCCGATCGTTCCGCTCGCAATGGCCCTTTCCGCGCTCGCGGGCATCGCCGGGCTCGTCGCGCCGCCTATCGCAGTCTTCGCCGGCCTCCCCGCATACGTGCTTCTCTGGTATCTGGTTGAGGTCGCCACGATCATGGGCGGCGTGCCGTTCGCATCGTTCGTCGTTCCTGTGTTCCCCGCGCTCCTGCTCGTCCCCGCGTATGCCCTCATCGCGTGGTTTACGGCGCGTATACGAAAAACGGCTCCTTCCGGAGCCGTTTCGAGGAGCTAAATCACTCCTGCCTTTTTGAGAGTGGCGTAGGCGCCATTCTTCTTGATGTGGCGCATACCGTTCGCCGAGACATCAATGAGGACGGACTTGCCGAGCTCGGGCACGAAGACGCGGCGCTTGGTGAGGTTGGCCTTGCGGCGAACCTTTCCGGTCGGATTGAACTGGGTAGCACGCGTCCGGTTGGAATACCGTCCGCCGATCTGGGTGCTCTTGCCGGTCACTTCGCATTCGCGTGCCATACCTAGTTAGTTACTGTTGCGCCATGCTAGCATGAGGCCAATTCCTATGCAATCGGCTTATATTTTCTACTTCGTTGTCCTGATTCTCTCCATCATCGTCCACGAGGTCGCCCACGGCTACGCCGCCTACGCGCTCGGGGACCAGACCGCCAAGCTGGCCGGCCGCCTGACCCTCAACCCCCTTCCGCACATCGATCCGGTCGGGTCCATCCTCGTTCCTATATTGGGCGTGCTCTCCCCGGCGCATATCTTCTTCGGCTGGGCCAAGCCCGTACCGTATAACCCCTACAACCTGCGCAATCAGCGGTGGGGCGAAGCGATCGTCGCATTCGCGGGAGTCGGCACGAACCTGTTCCTCGCGATCGCGTTCGGGCTGCTCGCGCGCTTCACGCTTGCGTCCGGCATGAGCGCCTTCGGCCAGGCCGCCGCCATCATCGCGCTCGTGAATCTCTTCCTCGGGCTTTTCAACCTCATTCCTATCCCGCCCCTCGATGGCTTCACCTTCCTGCGGGGCCTTCTGCCGTACCGCTATGCCATGAGTTTCCGGCGCTTCGAAGCGCGCCTCGCCCAGGGCGGCCTCCTCACGCTGGTCGCCTTCCTCTTTATCTTCAGCTATTTCTTCGCCGGCCCGTTCTCGGCACTCGTCTCGTACCTGTTCTCCCTGCTCATCGGCCAATGAAATATCCTTGCCGCGGCTTCCGTAGTAGGGAAGAAGCGCATGGAGCTGGCTCTATCCATGGATGACGCCGCGGAAATGACCGTCACGGACGAGGATCTCGCGCGTGCCGTCCAGCGGGGGGACGCCGACGCATTCGGGTCGCTCATGGAGCGCTACGAAGCGAAGCTGAAGCGGTACGGCACTAAGTTCCTGTCCGATCGCGAGGATATCGCCGACCTGGTGCAGGACGCGTTCGTCCGGGCGTACCAGAACATCCAGAGCTTCGACGCGTCGCTGCGGTTCTCGCCTTGGATGTACCGCATCGCGCACAACGAATTCGTCTCCGCGCTCCGCAAGCGCTCGCGCACGCCCGTCATCGCGCTCGACTTCGACGCGCTCGTGTCGCATCCGGCCTACGACGATCCGGCGCCGCGCGAGCGCGAGCGGAAGGATATGCGGGCGATGATCGACGCGGGACTCGCGCAGGTGCGGCCGAAGTATCGGGAAGTGCTCGTGCTCTATTACCTCGAAGAGCTTTCGTACCGGGAGATCGCGGACGTGCTCAAGGTTCCGATCTCGACCGTGGGCATCCGCCTCAAGCGCGGCAAGGAAGCGCTCGCGGCGATTTATCAGGCATCAGGACAAACCTATGGAGAATCCTAACCCCAGCGCCAAGGACCGCGTGCTCGCGAAGATCCGCGAGGGACGCATCGCCATGCGATCCAAGCTTTCGTTCACGTTCGAGGCGTTCCTCGCAGGATTCGTCGCCCTCGTCATTCTTGCGGTATCGGTCGCGATCGTGAGCTTCATCCTTTTCGGGCTCCGCGTGAACGGCCATGAATCGCTGCTCTCGTTCGGTCCGCGCGGCGTGGGCGCCTTCTTCGCCATTTTCCCGTGGCCGCTCCTGGTCCTCGATGTCCTGCTGGTGCTCTTCCTCGAGACGCTGCTGCGCCGGTTCAAGTTCGGATACCGCAGCCCGATGCTCTACCTCCTGTTCGGCGTGGCGGTGGTCGCTATCGCTGCCGGGCTCGCGCTCGATCGCGGCACGCCGTTCAACGACAATCTGCTCGATCGGGCCGATCATGGCGGCCTGCCGCCCCCGTTCGGCGAAATCTACGAGCATGTGCGTGCGACGGCTCCGCATGACCACGGCATCTATCGGGGAGTCGTGATCGGCGTTGCCGCCTCGAGCCTCACGGTACGGTCCGATGATCGTACCGGTGCAACGAGCTCGACGTATACCGTCATGCTGCCGCCTCGTATCGCTACGTCCTCGCTCCAGGTGGGCGATCGGGTGTATGTCGCCGGCGACGCCGACGATGGCGTCATCCGTGCCTTCGGCATCCGCGTGCTCATCCGTCCTGAAACATCTTCCTCCACGCATCCGTAGTAGAGGGGTATGAAACGATTTGTTTTCCCGGTTGCGCTTGCCTGCGCGGGTCTCGTCGTAGGCGGCGCTTTTTCGGCGCAGCATCGTGCTGCGCTGCCCGGAAGCTCCGCCGCGCCGAGTGCGACAATCGCCTCGCCGGCGCCCGTCGCCACGAATGCACCGGCACGCTAGACGAACGCCGACGTGGCGGCGCATCGCACGACCTCCTCATGCTGGACGAGCATCAACGGCAGGGTCTACGACCTGACGGCCTGGATAGCGGAGCATCCGGGGGGACCGGAAGCCATCCTTGGGCTCTGCGGCACCGACGGGAGCAGTGCATTCAATGCGCAGCACGGCGGGCAGCGTCGTCCCGAATCCGAGCTCGCGCAGTTCGCTATCGGCTCGCTCAAGTAACGTGCTGACGCTCCACCTCATCGGCATTATCGTCACCGGATGCGCCGTCGCGTATTCGGACGAGCAGGCCCTGCTCTGGATGCTCGGCAAGAAGCCGGCGCTATCGAAGCAGCGGGTAGACGCCCTGCACATCGTCGTCTCCATCGGACTGGCCTGCATCATCGCGACCGGTGGCCTGCTCTTCCTGCGGAGTCCGTCCTACTACCTCTCCGATCCGGTCTTCCTCCTGAAGATGCTGCTTGTCGGCGCTCTCATCGTGAATGGTTTCTTCATAGACCAGCTCTCCGTCGGCGCTACCGAACGGCCGTTTCAGGCGCACAGCGCGCGGGAGCGGCTCCCGCTCTTTATAAGCGGTTTCGTCTCGGCTGTCGGGTGGCTCGGGGCGGCGCTGTGCGGTCTGCTGCTCGGGTAGGAGGGCATTTCGGCGTTGAGGTTATACTGCGCTCATGGCGCAGGAACTCGAGACCGCACATGTCGCGAAGACCATCGAGCTGGGGCGGCTCCTCCTGCAGTTCGGCCTGACGCTACGGGCGACGCATCACGAAGATCAGGAGACGCGTGAAAGCGACGCGACCCATACGGTCATGCTCGGCATCCTCGCGTGCGCGTATGCGGACGTGTACGCGCCGCATCTGGACCGCGGCCGCATCGCGGAGTTCGCCCTCGTCCATGATCTCGTGGAGGTGTACGCCGGCGACACGCCCACGTTCCGTATGACGGACGAGAAGCTCATGAAAGATAAGGAAGCGCGCGAAGCGGCAGCGCTCGCACGCATCAAGGAAGAATTTGATGGAATCTATCCCTGGATTGCGCGCACGATAGAGGAGTATGAACGCCGAGAGTCACCGGAAGCGCGCTACATAAAGGTGGTGGATAAAGCGCTCCCCAAGATCGTCCATATCTTGAACAAAGGCCATACGGTCCGTTCCCTCGGCTTCGCGAGCGATAGCACCGCCGATTTCCATGCGCTTCAGATCAGCACGATACGCGATTCATACGGCAAGGACCAAGACGAAGCGCTCGCGCTCCTTGCGAAAGTGTGCGAAGCGGTCGAAGAAGCGCGCCAGTCCTGGGAGTGGTAGCCCGGGCAGTACGGGCATACCGTCAAAACTACTGCGCACCCTCCGGAGGTGCGTTTTCCCGTCCGGGGTGTAGTGTGCAGAAAGACCTCGCTCATACCGTATTAAGGAGGAAACATAATGCGCAGTATCGTCACGGCTGTCCTCCTGGTCCTATGGGGAGGGGGAGTCCGGGCGGCCGACCTCTCGGATCCGCTCAACGCCGCTGTGTTCCAGTCGCATGGCGGGACACCTGCTGCCTCGCTGCACCTGGAAACGCCGCAGATGATCATCCAGCCGGACGCGTACGGCGCCAACCAGTCCGCCTTCGTCTTCGGAGCGATCTATCACCTCGGGCGGGAAGGCGGGCTGCACGGCGCGCTTTCGTCCGCGGACTCGTTCATCCGGGGCGGCCTCACCCTCTGGCGGGCCAACACCAAGCGGTTCGTTCACGGCTTCGCTCCGCCGCCCAGCGTGCGGGTGTGGGGCCAGAACTTCGGGCATCCGGCAACGCCTGTGCGCAACGCCGGCGGTCCGCCGAGCGCCTACGGAGGGAAGATGACCTTCGAGCTCCACTGGTAAGGCCTTCAGGCCCCGGCAAACTGCCGGGGCCTGTTTCATTTGCATTTATAAAGGCCCTCCTATATATTTGGGCTAACTCCCGTGGGGAGTTTTCATTTCGCAATGTCAACCATCAACCAGCTCACGAAGAAGGCCCGCAAGCCAACGACCCGCAAGACTA
>CAZVJX010000008.1:0-15168 GCA_964627575.1 uncultured Candidatus Saccharibacteria bacterium | reverse complement strand
ATACCGCGAGCAGAAGCGCATACGGGACGCCGAGGATAAGGAGGCCGAGGTAGGCGATGGTCCCGCCGATCAAGGACGAGAGCAGCTGCCCCTGCATCCAAAGACCGATCTTACGCTGGGCGCGGTGCCAGAGGCCGACCACGTACTGCTCATGCTTGGCAGGGGTCACGAGCTTCAAAAATTCCTCGACGCCCGTGTCCTGCACCGCGAAGTAGAACGAGAGCACGACCACCAGAACGAGCGAGAAGATGCCGCCGAAGAACGACGCCGCGAGCTTGAGGACCCCGGCGGATGGATCGGTGAATGCCGAGCGGAACGTGAGGAGGCCGCCGAGAAGCGAGCTCAACTGCGACTGGCCCCCGCCCACGAGCGTCGGCGCCGCAATCGCCCCGTCCGCGCCGGGAATCGTGAAGTTATCGAGGTACTGCGACGCGACCGAGATGAAGTTCTGGGCGTCCTCGAGGATGGGCGGGAAGAAGAAGTAGACGAAGGAGAACAACGATCCGAACACAAGGAAGTACATGAGCAGGACCGCGAGCACGCGCGGAATCCTGCGGCGCGCGAAGAATGCGACGCCCGGCTCGATCGCTGACGCGATGACGATGGCGGTGAGCACGAGCAGGACCAGGTCGCGCAGCACCCAGATCGCGTATGCTGCGGCGCCGATGATGAGGGTCGTAATGATCGTGCCCGGCGTAATGGAGACCTGGATGTTCTTATCCATACGCCTATGATACCGCGGCGCGGATGCGCTCGGCTGCCTCCCCTATCGAGAGGCGCTCCTGCTCCCCGCTGTCGCGATGGCGCAGCGTGACCGTGTCAGCGAGCTCCGGCGTCTCCCCGAGCGTGTCGAAGTCCACCGTCACGCAGAAAGGCGTGCCGATCTCATCCTGGCGCCGGTAGCGCTTGCCGATATTGCCGTTGTCGTCCCAGGCGATCGCGGGATGCACTTTCCGGAGCGCGTCGCGCACCTCTTTTGCTTTCGCGACCAGTTCCGGTTTGTTTTTGAGCAAGGGCGAGACCATCGCCTTCACCGGCGCAACCTTGGGAGTAAGCGCGAGGTAGCTCCGGGTCTCCCCCCCGAGCTCGTCCTCGCGATACGCTGCGGCAAGAACCGCGAGCAGGGTGCGGCCCACGCCGAAGGACGGCTCGATGACATGCGGCACGAGCTTCTCCTTCGATTCCTCATCGAGGTATGCGAGCGACTGCCCCGAAGCGTCCTGATGCGCGGAGAGGTCGAAGTCCGTGCGGTATGCGAGCCCCCAGAGCTCCTTGCGGCCGAAGGGATAGTCGAACTCGAAATCAATGGTGCGCTTCGAGTAGTGCGCGCGATCCTCGGGCGCGACTTCGAGCTCATGGAGCGCGGCCGTCGGAAGTCCGAGCTCGGTAGCGTACGCATGCATCTCCGTCCGCCATGCCTCGAACGCGGCCTCCCAGTCAGCCGGCTTTACGAAGTATTCGATTTCCATTTGCTCGAGCTCGCGCACGCGGAAGATGAAATCGCGGGGCGCGATCTCGTTGCGGAACGCTTTCCCCATCTGCGCGAGGCCGAACGGGAGCTTCGGATGGAAGGAGTCCACCACGTTCTTGAAATTAACGAACATACCGCCCGCAGTCTCGGGACGCAGGTAGACGGTGGCGCTCTCGTCCTCCATCGCGCCGATCTTCGTGGCGAACATCATGTTGAACTGGCGCGCCTCGCCGAGCGTCCCCTCTTTGCCGCAGGCGGGGCAGGCGTTCGGATCCTCGAGATGGTCCGCGCGGAAGCGCTTCTTGCAGTTGCTGCATTCCACGAGCGGATCGGAGAAGCCGGCGACGTGACCCGACGCTTCCCAGGCCTTCGGGTTCATGAGGATGGCGGCGTCCACGCCGTACATGTCATCCCGCTCCTCGACGAACCGCTTCCACCAGAGCCCCTCGATGTTGCGCTTGAGCGCGACACCGAGCGGTCCGTAGTCGTAGGTACCGGCGAGGCCGCCGTAGATCTCCGAGCCCGGATAGATGAAGCCGCGGCGCTTGGCGAGGGAGACGAGGGTATCGAGCGAAACCTTTTCCATGAGGGGATACTACGCGAATTAATGCACGTTACCAAGGGTCGGGTTGTACCCCGGGTCGCTCGTGAGCTGGGTGGTGAGCGCGGGCACGGTGCCCGTGATCTGGCGGCCCGTGAAGCGGTCCACGCCCGTAACCTGCTGGGCGGAGATGAGGACCGGGCTCGTTCCCGCCTGGGTCGTGCTCGGCGTGAGCTCGATCTGGAAGGCGGCCGACTGCGCGCCCGCCGTACCGCTCGCCACATCGCCCACATCCCAGGTGACCTGGCGGGTCGTATCGTTATAGGTGAGCGAGCCGTCGGCCGGCTTCACGAGGCCGGTGAAGCGCACGTACGACGGCAGCGCCGCGACGATTTTCGTACCGGAGACCATGTTGCCGGAATTCGAGAGCACGTAGACGATCGTGTATGTCGTCTGCTGGTTCGCGACGGGCGGCCAGGGGCCGCTGTTCGGAAACGGTCCGGTGGAATGCACGGCGTGCGCGACGAGCGAGAGGTTCGTCCCGATCTTCACGACGCGCGTGAGGGTCGCGGAAATATTCTCGGGAACGTTCGACTCGGAGAGCCGCTGCCCCGAGACCGAGACCTGCATCGTGACGGACGGATTGAAGAGGCTCGCGAGCGCGGCCGCGTCCTTGGTGCGGAAGGTGATGGTTCCCTGCCCCGTATCACCCGGCTGAAGCTGGGCGAGGCCCGGGTTCGTGCTCGGAGTGAAGAGCATGGTCGTATCGCTCGAGCGATAGAAGCCGGTGCCGCCCACGTTCGCGGCGTCGAGTGCGGCGCCCGAGAGCTTCACCGCGACCTGCGCGTTCGTGATCGGGGTCGAAAGCGTATTGGTCCAGGTCACGGTCGCCTCGACCGGCACTCCCGCATCGATGACCGGCGCATTCGAGGTGTCATGGTTGATCGCGAGCGTCGTCGCGAGGAAGGGTTTGGTGAGCTTGATGTCCGCCTGCTTGCTCGTATACGTGGACGCGAGCGCGAGCGAGTCGGCGGAGGCAATGGTGCCCGCATCGAAGGTGAAAACGCGGTCGTCGTTATTCTCCCCCGTGAGGACGCCGCTCACGCTGATGTGCCGCTCGTCCCCCGGCGCGAGCGTGCCCAGATTGAAGACCGTCTTGCCCGGACCCGTGGGCTGGGGCGAGGCGGAGGAGAGCGCGAATCCGAACGGGTACTCGGCGACGATGGCCACGTTATCGAGCGCGGTGGTCGCATTGCTCTTCACGTCCACATCCACCGTCACTGACTGGCCGGCCGAAACCTGCGAGAGCGCGCTCACGTTCACCGAGATCGGCGAGGAGGTGATGGTGAAATCGAATTCCTTGTTCTTCACGAAGGTCGCGTTGCTGCCGTCCGTGCGATACTCGATCCGCACCGGAAGCGCCACATGCTGCCCTTCGCTGCCGAAAATAGCCGCACGGACGGTCTGCTCCGTCTTGCCGCCCGACTCGACGCTGCCGAGGTCCTGGGTGAACCGCGTCAGCGACTTCGTCTGATCGTCGGCACTCTTCGTCCCATCGGGGAAATCAATGGAGAGCGTGACGTCCTGGATCGCCGCCGGGTTGCGGTTCTCGACCGCGATCAGAAGCGGGACGCTGTCGCCGCTCGCGACCGAGGTCGGCCCCTGGATCGCCATATCCACGTTGCTCGCCGATACCGAGCGGCCGCCCCAGACGAGGTAGGCCGCTGCCGCGCCGCCGGTCGCCAGAAAAAAGAGGAGCGCAACGATGAAAAAGCGCGCCGGCCCGGACATGAACTGCGCTTCCCTTCCCACGTGCTGCTGCACGCTCTTCAATTTCTCCCAGCCGCGCGCAGGCGCCACGGGCCGTTCCGGAAGGCTGGGTGTTTCAAATCCGACGGACGCATTGGGATCGTAGAGGCGCCGACGGACGCGTTCCAAGGAGCTTAGTTCCTCGTTCTCTTCCATTACGCAATTATAACTCGGACATCCCATCGCGTCCGAAACGGATGAGATGCAGGGCGCGGGTGCTTCCGGAACGTAGGCGTATTCGCAATACGATGGAGCGACGGAAGCGGGGCCTGCAACGAAGCAGGTCGCCGTTTCGGACGTGATGGTTATAGACCGGAGGCGCTGATGCCGCGATTAATGCGGGCGATCAGCTCGACCCGGTGATCGAGTGCATAGGCGAGCGCGTCCTTTTCATACCCCTCGGGAAGCGCCGGGCCTGCATCCACACCGAACGCCGCGAGCATGCGAAGCGCGATAAGGATTTCGGCGGCGTCCGCCTCGTCCTCGGCACATCCCGGGAGACTTGAAAGGAATTCAACGAAAAGTCGGGGCGACGCGGTATCCGCGGCGTCGCCATGCGTAAGGCGTAGGAGCAGGCCGGCCGCTCGGGAGGCGCGGAGCCGTGCGCTTCGCGGTAGAGTCGCGAAGCGATTCTCGCCGAGTACGGCGCCGGTGATGCGCCAGCCGTCCTTGCCCCGCACGAGCATGAGGTCGGACTCATCCCAGACCTGGAGCGCGGGCGCGAGCTTGGCTCCCGAGCGGCGGACGCCTTCGGCGCGTGCCCGGATGAGCCCGAACTCGGGCGTGAGGAGCGTCACGAGCATGCCGGCTTCCGCAAGCGGGGTGCGCGCGAGCACCAGGCCGGACGTGCTGTACTTATGGCGCATCGAACGAGAGCGAGAAACGCACGGTGCCGGTGGAGAGCTCGGCAGCATACGGCCCCTCCCCTTCTACGACCGTTACCCGATCGCGCGGAGAGAAGCCTTCGGCCTTGCGCGCTTCCGCAACCGCGCGCGCGAGCGCACGCTCGTCGCCCTCGGCGATGAGCTCGGGCGTAAGCACCGTATCGAGCGTGAGCGCTTCCTGCCCCTCAATGATCTCCTTTACGTTCACTTCGTCGGCAAGGAGCGCAGCGAATTCCTTCGGGAGCGTTCCCGGAATGGAAAGCGAGGCGAGCGGCTGGCGCACCTTCGCCCCGGCAGCCTGGCGCGCGCGCAGGGCCTCCGATGCGAGCGCCCGTACCGATGCCATGTTCTCGATGAGCGCCGTATCCACAGTGCCGGCTTCGTACCAGTCGGCAAGGTGCACGCTCTCGGCGTCCGCATCTTCCCGCACGATCTGGTAGGCCCACTCGGCGACGAACGGGGCGAACGGGGCGAGCAAGACCGCGATGGCCTGGAGCGTGTCGCGCAGCGTCGTCTTTGCGGCCGCGTCGCCCTCGCGCACGCGGTCGCGCACGCGACGCACATACCACTGGGAAAGATCCTCGACGAGGGTGCCGACACTACGGGTAGCGGTATAGAGATCGTAGGCCTCGAGCGCCTCGGTGGCGGTCGTGATGGTCTCGGACAGCCGTGCGCGCATCCAGAGATCGATCGTCTCCTCGCCGCGCACATCGCCTTCCTCGCCATCCGCGAAGAGCTCGTAGAACTTCACCGCGTTCTCGAACCAAGAGATGACGCGCGCTGCTTCCTTCACCGTCTTCTCGTCGAAGTTCTTGCTGTCGCCCGGCTGGTTCACGCTGTACATCCAGAAACGCAGCGTATCGGCGCCGTAGCGATCCATCGCCGACATCGGCTCGATGATGTTGCCCTTACTCTTGCTCATCTTCTGGCCTTTCTCATCGAGGAGGTGGCCGAGGCAGATGACGTTCTTATAGGCGACGCCCTTCCCCATGAGGACGCCCACGGCAAGGAGCGTATAGAACCACCCGCGGGTCTGATCGATGGCTTCGGAAATGAAGTCGGCCGGATACCCGCCCTCCGTATCTATCCATTCCTTGTTCTCGAAGGGATAGTGATCCTGCGCGAACGGCATCGCACCGGAATCGAACCATACGTCCATTACTTCGGGCGTGCGGCGCAGCTCTTTTCCGGAGTCAGCAAGCAGCGTGATCTCATCAATGTACGGGCGATGGAGGTCGAGCTCGTAGTCATCGTTGTGCGGGAGCGGCACAAACGGCAATTCCGCGACTTCGCAGTTCTGCGGGTACGGCAGGCTCTCGAGCTCGCTCGCCGGCTTCCCGTCGGCGAGGAGCTTCAGAAGCCAGAGCGGATCGCCATGGGAAACAATGAGAATGTTCTTGTCTGAGTAGGTGCGCTCGAGCTCATGGAGGAAATTGCCCATGCGGCGGCGCACGTCGGTGAAACTCTCGGCATCCTCGGGAGCGGTGAGGAAACGCGCGCCGACCGTCGGATAGAATGCGCGGTACTCATCGTTCGGGCGTCCATCATAGATGCCGGTCGAGATCTCCCGCAGGCGCGCCTCCTCGACGACCTGCTCGGACGACAGGCCGAGCTCGTCGGCGATGATCCGCGCAGTTTCCTTGGTGCGCGTAAAGGGCGACACGAAGATGAGATCAATGCCCTTGTCCTTGAGCGCGCTCGCGCTCTCGAGCGCCTGCTGCCTCCCCTTTTCGGTGAGGTGATTCTCCTTCTGCGTCTCCATGCCCGTGCTCGAAACGTCGTCCACGTTCGACTGCGCCTGGCCATGGCGCGAGATGAAGTAGCGATTGCCGCTTTTCTTCGCATGGCTCTTCAGATCCTCGATCGATCCAATGACGACCTGCTCGCTCCCGTCCTCGGTCGTCCAGACCGGCAGTGGCGTACCCCAGTAGCGCTCGCGCGAGATCGCCCAATCGCGCACATTCGCGAGCCACTCGCCCATGCGGCCGTCGCGGATGTAGTCCGGTTCCCAATTGACCGTCTGGTTCTGCGCAATCAGTTCATCGCGCAGTTCCGTCATGCGGATGTACCATGAGTCGCGCGCGTAGTAGATGAGGCGGTTCTTGCTGCGCCAGCAGTGCGGGTACGAGTGCGTATAGCTCTCCTTCGCGAAGAAGAGGCCGCGCTCCTGGAGATCCTTCAGCACCGCGACGTTCGTCTCGGGCTCGATGACGGACGCGCCGGCAAGAAAACCCGTGCCCGGCAGGAAGGTGCCGTCCGGGGCGACGAGGTGCACGCGCGGCAGGCCGAGCGCCTTCCCGAGCTCGAAGTCGTCCTGGCCGTACATGACGGCGGTATGCACGATGCCGGTGCCGTCCTCGGTGGTGACGAAGTCCGCGGCATATATCTGGAACGCCTTATCGAACCTCGGCTTCTCGTTTTCGTTTGCGAGCTCCGCAGCAAATGGATAGAGCGGCGCATACGCCTTGCCGACGAGTGCACTTCCCGGGAACGTCTCGATCACCTCGTACGCGCGGCCCGCAAGCACCTTCTCCGCGAGCGCTTCTGCAACGATATAGGTGGCGTCGTCCGTGCGCGCCTTTACATAGGTAATCTCCTTCCCCACCGCAAGCGCGACGTTACCAGGCAGCGTCCACGGCGTGGTCGAGACCAGCAGCGACTCGCCGGCGTCATCGCCGTCGTCGCCGAGCAGCGGGAAGCGCACGTATAGGGAGGGGTCCTCGACGTCCTCGTAGCCCTGCGCGAGTTCGTGCGAGGAGAGCGCGGTGCCGCACTTCGGGCACCAGGGCACGACCCGGTAGTCCTTGAAGAGCCGGCCATCATCCGCGACCTTTTTGAAAATGCTCCAGAGCGATTCCATGAACGGCGCATCGAAGGTGAAGTATGCGTTTGCCTGGTCGGCCCAGAACCCGAGGCGCTCGGAGAAGCGCTCCCACTCGTGGATGTAATTGAAGACACTCTCGCGGCACTTCTTGTTGAACGCGGCGATGCCGTACGCCTCGATGTCCTGCTTCCCCGAAAAGCCGAGCTGCTTCTCGACCTCGAGCTCCACCGGCAGCCCGTGCGTATCCCAGCCCGCGCGGCGCGGGACCTGGTAGCCGCGCATGGTCTTGTAGCGCGGGATGGCGTCCTTAAAGGAACGCGACTCCACGTGATGGACGCCCGGACGACCATTAGCAGTCGGCGGACCCTCGTAGAAGACGAAGGTTTTGTCCGGATTCCCGCGTTCGCGGGCCCGCTTCGGGATATCGTTCTCCTTCCAGAACTGGAGGATCTCCTCTTCCCGGCGGGCAGCCTCGGATTTTTCGGGCTGGTCGGTATCAATGTCGGCCATGATTCCCTCATCCTAGCGGCTTGCCCATAAAAAGAAAACGGCCTCGGATTTCCCGAGACCGTTCAATCAGTTCGTTTTGCCGACCCTGCGCCGCTGGCGCCGGCTCATCCGGTGCTGGTGATGCCGCTCTTCGGAGATGCGATCGTGGGCATATTGGGCTTCGGGCCCGAGCACCACGCGCACTTCTACCGGCTGCAGAGGCTCTGCAAACCGGTATCCTTCCGGCAACGGTTCGCCCGGCGGCCACCTCACTTTCATCCGATCGTCCATCGCCTCTCCCCTACTACGGAACGGAACTATTGCTGACCATAGCGCACATCGCGGAGCGCGCAATGCATGCGGCGCGCTCCCGTGTGCAAAAGAAAAAACGCCCGGCGCGCAAAGCGCCGGGCGTCACTGGAACTTATGTCGGACTGCGAGGACCGAAACGAGCAGCGAAGCGATCGATGCCGGAGCGGGTGGAACCCCGCGCGTGCTCCCGAACCTGCTTGTCCTGAATCTCGCCCTGACCCACGACGTGGGACCGGTCGTCCTGCACGCCGGCCCGCACCTTCCTGGAATTGGGATGATGGTGTCCCGATCCGCTCAAAAGAGCCTCCCTCTATTGCAACCGCATCCATGCGGCAACGCTGGGTACCGTACCGCGCAGCACGCGAGCCCGCAAGGCTACATGCGCTCGGGCGCGGGGATAGCGAGCGCGGCGAGACCGTTCTCCATGGTGGTCGCGAACGCGCGGGCGAGGACGAGCTTGTACGCCTCCCCCTCGCTGCCGAGCACCTGTTCGCTCGCGTAGAAGGAATTCCAGGCGCTTGCGAGCTGCGTGAGGTACTGCGTCACCTTCTGCGGCGCGCGTTCCTTCGCTGCGCGGCCGAGCACCTCCGGGAACCGGATGATGAGCCGCTCCACGAGGAACGGTGCCGCAGGCGCTTCCCCCTCCTCCTTATTCTCGGTCGCATAGGACAGGAGTTTTTTGGCGCGCACGAGCGCGTACTGGAGGTACGGACCCGAGTCGCCGTCGAGCGAAAGCGACTTCTCCGGATCGAACACGATGTCGGAACCGGGCGAGGCGCGCAGGATCATGTATTTGATGGCGCCGATCGCGACCGCCCCCGCGATGAGCGGATCGTCGTTCCGCTCGGCTGCCTTCGCTATCACTTCCTCGATGAGCCCTGCCGCGGTGATGATGTTCCCCTCGCGCGAGGACATCTTCCCCGAGGATAGGCGCAGGAAGCCGTGCGGAATGTGCGTCGTCTTCTCCCCGAGCAGGGGCGCGAGGTCCTCGAGCGCCGCTTTCACGATGGCGAAGTGCCCCACCTGCTCGGCGGCGGTGAGGATGTAGTAGTGGTCGGCGCCCATGCGCTCTTCCTTGAGGAAGGAGAGGCCGATGTCCTTCGCTTCGTAAGTCGGCATGCCCTGGCTCGTGACGAAGACAAGCGTATGGAGTCCCTTCTTCTCGCCGTCATAAATGATCGCGCCCTGGCTCTCGGCAAAGATGCCCTGCGCGACCCCGCCCTGCACCAGCTCGAGCCCCCGCTCGGCGGTCTCGCTCTCGAAGAAGTAGTAATCGAAATGGGTCCCTAGCACGCGGTAGAGCTCCCGGAACGCCGCGACCGAGACGTCGCGCCCCTTGCGCCAGAGCTCCATGAGTTCGCGGTCGGTGCCTGCGTAGACGGCGCGGTTGAGCGCATCTATCTCCGTCTTCGCCTTCTCGCTCTCTTCGTACGCGCGCGAGCCATGGGCGTACGCGTCGCCGATCTCCTTGGCGGTCGCGGGCTCGGTGATGCCCTTCTCCTTGAGCGCCCAGAGAGCTTTCGCCACATGCGGTCCCACATCCCCGCCGTAGGTATCGCGGACGACCTTCGCGCCGCTCTCTTCCATGACACCCGCGACGGCTTCGCCGATAACGGTGCTCATGAGGTGCCCGATATGCATTTCCTTGAACGGGTTCGGGCAGGAGTATTCGAGAGAGACGACCTGTCCTTCGGTCGCGCTGCCGCGGCCCCAGTCGCGGCCGAGGGCCTGCGCCTCTTTCACCATGCCCGTGATGACCGGACGCGCGAGCGTGATGTTGATGAAGCCGGGCCCGGCCACGACGACGCGCTCGGCAGTGTCCGGCAAAAGGTCGCGCACCGTCTCCGCAAGCTCGTCCGCGAGTTCACGAGGATTCTTGCCGAGGGCTTTCGCGGCCGCGAGTGCGGCATTGGTAGCGTAGTCGCCATGGGCGAGGTCAGCCGGCCACTCGATGGCAAACGTGGTGTCGGGGGCCCCCGCTTTCGCGAGCGCTTCCCCGACCGCGAGACGGAGCTTCTCTTCCATATTCGCGAGTATACGCCATTGTTTTGTTGGGAGCGAAGCGACCTAGAAAACAATCAGTGCCTTGGTGCGTCATTGATTCCTTAAGAGCGAAAGCGAATTAGGGAGCAAAAAGTGCCTTGGTACGCCATTGTTTTGTTGGGAGCGAAGCGACCTAGAAAACAATCAGTGCCTTGGTGCGTCATTGATTCCTTAAGAGCGAAAGCGAATTAGGGAGCAAAAAGTGCCTTGGTACGCCATTGTTTTGCTGGGAGCGAAGCGTGCCGAGAATTTCTTGAGTGAGCGATTAGAAATTCCTAGTGCCCTTGGGGCGAGTTACAAAACAATCAGTCTCCTTGAGGGGACTGATTGGAAAGAAATTGCCCCGGATAGTAATCCGGGGCTTTTGGTCAGTGAGCATACCTGCGATCGAACTGCTGCAGGGTCTCGACGGCCTTGAAGAAGGGCGTGTCTTTCGGATAGGGCGGCCAGCGATCGAGAAGTGGCTTCCAGTGCGCCGCCACGAACGAAGTGGCAGCCCTGCCCTTTTTCATCTCGATGATGGTCGTGAGCAGCAGTTCGATACGAGGCCGCCACCGGGACTGGAGATAGGGATCGTTGCATTTGTCGACGGCCGCAGCTGCCTGCGTCGCCTTCACCCGATTGTCATCGTTTTGGTCCTTGATGAATCTCTCAAGCGCGAGCAGGAGGGATCGTTCCGCTTCATAGATGTTTTTCATGGCTGCACTCCACATCTGACGGGAGCGTAGCACGAAGGATGCGGCGCCGCTATACGAACGACTCCGGGACGGGGTGCGCCTCGGCGAGCTCTTTCACGCGCTTCCCTGCCCGCTCGACAGATGCATCATCGCGCGAGCGCAGGACCTCAAGCATAAGGGTCGCGACTTCGCGCACCTCGGTCTCCTTGAAACCGCGCGTCGTCATCGCGGGCGTGCCGAAGCGAATGCCGGAGGGATCGAAGGGCTTTCGGGTGTCGTTCGCGATGCTGTTCTTATTGAGCGTGATGCCCGCGCGATCGCGCAGGGTCTCCGCTTCCCCGCCGGAGATGCCGAGCGAACCGAACACGTCCGCGAGGAGGAGGTGATTATCGGTGCCGCCGGTGATGAGGCGTACGCCGCCCTCGGTGAAGATTTCGGCCATCGCTTTGGCGTTCGCGACTACCTGGTGCGCATAGGCCTTGAAGCCCGGGGTTCCCGCCTCGCGGAGCGCAACCGCCTTAGCCGCGATCTGGTGCATGTGCGGGCCGCCCTGGAAGCCCGGGAAGACGCTGCGGTCGATGAGTGTGGGGAGATTCTCCACCGTCTTCTCCGGCGCCTTGAGCGGCGAGGAGACCGTGCCTTTCGAGAGGATCATCGCGCCGCGCGGACCGCGCAGCGTCTTGTGCGTCGTGGTCGTCATTATTTGGAAGCCGTAGTCGAACGGGTTCTTCGCCGCGCCGCCCGCGATGAGCCCGGCGACATGCGCCACGTCCGCCATCGCGACCGCGTCCACCTCGCGCGCAATGTTCGCGATACGCTCCCAGTCGAGCTCGCGCGGATAGCCGGAGAAGCCGGCAAGCACGATCTTCGGGCGCGTCTCCTTCGCGGCCTTGAGCATTTCGTCGTAATCAATCTCGCCCGTATCGGGATCCTTCATGCCGTAGCGCACGAAGTTGAAGAGCTTCGCCATGTAAGTCACCGGCGAGCCGTGCGTGAGGTGTCCCCCGTGCGCGAGGTCCATGCCGAGGATGGTGTCGCCGGGTTCGAGCCACGCGAAGTACGCGGCGATGTTCGCCGCGGCGCCACCAAGCGGCTGCACGTTCGCGTGGTCGGCGCCGAAGAGCGCCTTCGCGCGCTCGATGGCGAGCGTCTCTATCTGGTCGGTGAATTCCTGGCCGCCGTAGTAGCGCTTCCCCGGATAGCCCTCCGAGTATTTATTCGTGAACGTGGACGCCATCGCCTCGCGCACGGCCTGCGAGACGTAGTTCTCGCTCGGGATGAGCTCGAGGCCCTTCGCCTGGCGCCTGTCCTCGCCTTCGATTGCGGCGAAGACCTCCGCATCCTCGTTTTCGATATGGGGATACTGCATAGCTAGCAGAGTACCCCGCTCCCAGCTTCACACCAACCCCAGCTTCATCTGGGACAATGCGCTATCCTAGACCGCAACCATGCCGCCGAATCCCCTGCCGCCCCGCCCGCTGCGCACGATCGGCCCCCTGTTCGATTCCTCCCGCCACAAGGACATCAAGGATCCCTGCATCTGCTTCGACGGGGAGCGCTGGCACATCTTCGGCTCGGGCGGCGACGTGTGCACCGAAGAGTGGGAGCTTCTTCACGCGACCGCTCCTGCCATCGACGGTCCGTGGACGGAAGAGGATCCGCTCACGCTCGTCGGCTTCGGCGGCCCGCACGTCGCGGCCCCGAGCGTGATGTACGAAGACGGGCTCTTCCACATGGCGGTGCAGCGCGACTTCATGGACGTAGGCGGCGGCATCGAGTACCTCACCTCCTCGGACGCACGGACCTTTACGTGGCAGGAGACGCTCATTGCGCCCGAAGGCCTCCACGAGTCCGGCCTGTACGACCCGCACTACGCGGAAATACGCGGCGAGCGCTACCTCATTTATTCCGGCATCCCCGGCTCCATCCCGACAGATCTCCCCTTCACGCCGAAGCCGGACCTCTACCTCGCCCGGAGCATGACCGGCCTCTGGCGCGGCCCGTACCAGCGCCTGGGCTGCGTACTCGACCACGACGCCATCGCCTGGCATCACAACCGCCTCGGGCATCCCGATTACGAATGGGGCATCGAGGGCCCGCAGCTGCTCGAGCTGCCGGACGGGAGCGTGCTCCTAAACGCCACCTGCTTCCTCGAAGAGGGGCGGCGCGGGACGCGCCAGCGCGTCTTTTTCGCGCTCGCCCCGTCGCCCGATGGTCCGTTCGTCTCGCTCGGCCCCGTGCTTCCCGCCCAAGCGTCCGCGTGGGAGGACGGCGAGAATGGCCACGCGAGCGTCATTCTCCATAAGGACGAGGTGTACCTCTTCTACCAGGCGCGCGGAAAGGTGCACGGGGACCCGACCGAAAACGTCTGGCGCTACGGCATCGCGGTCTACGAGGCGAGCGAGCTCATCGCGCGAGCGCGCGAACTACCCTGTTGAGCCGATACCGCCCCGGTCGGGAGCGCCGAGCGTCTCCTTCTCGTCCCAGGAGACGCGCGCGTACGGCAGGAAGAGGATCTGCGCGATGCGCTCGCCGCGCTCCACGCGCACCGGCTCATCGGTGAAGTTGTAAAGGATGGCGGTGAACTCGTCGCCGTCGCCGCAGTAGTCCTCATCGAAGATCCCGACGCCGTTGGCGAACATGAGGCCGCGCTTATGCAGCGAACTGCGCGCGGCGAGCAGTACGAAATGCCCCGCCGGAGGTTTCAGCGAGAAGTTGAGCGGTACGCGCACGATGCCCTTCGGGGGTATGTCGGCGGATTCGCGCGCGGCGCAATCCTGGGCCACCGCCCCTGCGGTCTGGTACTCGGGGAGCGGAAGCCCCGTGTCGATGCGGCGGATGGGGACGTCCATGCCCGCATTGTATCGGATTCCCGCCGGTTTGACCGCCCGCAGCCGCTCTGCGAGTATGGGACCAGTCACTACTACGGAGCGTCCCATGAATGATATCTACAAGCCGCTTTCCGAACGTACCCCCGATACGCAGTACCGGGACCGCCTCGCTGCCATCCTCGAAGAGGGCGTGCTCGCCAAGGGCACGGCGCAGGGCGTCGACGCGCTGACCTGCTTCGGTACGCTGCCGCAGATGGTGTTCGATCTTTCAAACGGCATTCCGCTCATCACGGAACGGAACATTTCCTTCTGGCGCAAGCCCGTCGCGGAAATCATCGCGTTCATCAACGGCGTACGTACTATTTCCGAGCTCGAGGCCTATGGCTGCGATTTCTGGAAGGACTACTACGGAAAGGGCGTCGAGCTCGGGCTCGCGCCCGATGATCTCGGTCCCGGCTCGTATGGCGCGGTCTTCCACGACTACGAACGGGCGGACGGCACCACCCTGAACCAGTTCGCGCAGCTGCTCGAGCAAATCGGGAAGGATCCGAACCTCCGGACGCTGCGCGTCACGAACTGGCGCGCGGACTATACGGCCCGCGGACCGCACCGGAAGGTCGTCGTGGCGCCCTGCCACGGCGAGCTCCACTTCCGGGTGCTCGATGGGCGTCTCCATATGGACATGACGCAGCGTTCGGCGGATATGCCCATCGGCGTGCCGTCGAACATGATCCAGTACGCTGCGCTCCTCCTGATGCTCTGCCAGGTCACCGGCTATGCCCCGGGCCTGTATATCCACCGGCTCGTCGATGCCCACATCTACGAGGACCAGGCCGAGAAGGTGCGCGAGCTCATCGCGCGCCCCGCGCGTCCTTTCCCGGTCCTCAAGCTCGACCCCGGCGTCACGGACCTCTTCGCCTTCCGTGCGGAGCACTTCTCGCTCGAGGAGTACGACCCTCACCCGGGCATGAAGATCCCGTATCGTTCTTAACTGCGCTCCCTTCGGGGAGCGCTTCCTTTTTCATGCTATAAGGGAGCCATGCCCGGGAGCGCGAAACGCCACGTGAACGTGAAGAACGCGGAAATCGTGAGGCGCTCCGATTACCGTGCCGTTCTGGAGACCATCACTGCCGAGGGCGAATGCCCGTTCTGCGAGGAGCGCCTGGGACGCCACCATCGCTCTCCCATTCTCTTCAAGACCAAGTACTGGATGGCGACTACGAATGCATGGCTGTACGAAGGAAGCCGGCACCACTTCCTTCTTATCGCGCGCGCCCCTATCGAGCG